>DASXPO010000022.1:0-5740 GCA_036493535.1 Casimicrobiaceae bacterium | reverse complement strand
GGCGGCTATCGCGCCTATCGTCGTCATGTCGTTGCCGCGCTTGCGAGCGCGCCGCGGCAATTCGATTATCGACTGATCTGCGGGCTGACCGGAAGCGGCAAGTCGCGTCTGTTGTCCGCGCTTGCCGCCGAAGGCGCGCAGGTCCTGGAACTCGAGCGCATCGCGCGGCATCGCGGCTCGCTGCTCGGCGATCAGCCCGACACGCGACAACCGACACAGAAATATTTCGAAAGCGAGCTGCTCGCGGTGCTGTCGTCGTTCGATCCACGGCGCGTCGTCTATGTCGAGTCGGAGAGTCGCAAGATCGGCGATGCGCAACTGCCCGACGGGCTCCTCTCCGCCATGCGCGCGTCACCTTGCGTGCGCGTCGAAACGCCGGCGCCGTTGCGCGGTGCGTTGCTGAAGGACGAGTACGGACATTTTCTGACCGCGTCGGACGAGCTGAACAATCGCCTCGCGCGTCTCGCTCCGCTGCACGGAAAAAAGACCATAGAGCGCTGGAGCGCCATGGCAGCGCGCGGCGAGCACGAAGCGCTGATCTCCGAATTGCTCGCGCTCCATTACGATCCGATGTATACGCGATCGATCGCGCGCAACTTTCCCCGCTATTCCGACGCGACGCTTGCCGAAGTCCGCGATATTTCGCCAACCGGATTCCGCACGCTGGCCCGCGAGCTTTTGGCGCGAGCGGCATCTGCCGAACATCTCGAATCCACGGAGCAGCAATGAACGACTACGCCTATCGAATCGTCAACGTGTTCGCCGAATCGCCGCTCGAAGGCAATCCGCTTTGCGTATTCGAAGACGGCCGGCCGCTCGACGATGCCACGATGCAAGCGCTCGCGCTGCAGTTCAATTTGTCCGAGACGACGTTCGTGCTGCCCTCCGAGCGCGTTACCGCAGCTGCACGCATTTTTACCCCGACGTTCGAGATGCCCTTCGCCGGCCATCCGACGCTCGGCACCGCGCACGTCGTGCGTTCGCTACGCAATACCGGCGACGCGGTCATGCTCGATCTGCGCGCCGGCCTCATTCCAGTGCATGCAGAGGGAGACGTGTGGACGCTCGAAGCGAATCCGCCGAAGCACCGCGTGCCCACGGCGTCCCGTGCGGAAATCGCCGGCATGCTCGGGCTCGACCAAGGCGATCTCGCCGACACGCCGCCGCTTTGGGTCGACACGGGGAGCGAACAACTGATCATTCCGCTGGCCTCGTTCGATGCCGTGAGACGCACCGCGCCCGATGGACGGGCATTGCAACTGCACGGCAGCAACGGAACGCGCGCGATGGCGTATGTTTTCGCGCGTGAAGGCGACCGCGTTCTCGCGCGGTTCTTTTTCCCGAAGCATGGGGCGGTCGTCGAGGATCCGGGCACGGGATCGGCTTGCGCCAATTTGGGCGGTTGGCTGTTGGCGACCGATGCGCGGCTGCCGCAACGTCTTTCGGTCGACCAAGGCGAAGCGGTCTCCCGGCGCTGCCGCCTCGGACTCGAAGTCAGCGCCGATCGGCGCATTCGCGTCTCCGGCCGGGTCATCGAGCTCGGTCGCGGCACGCTCCGTTTTTGACTCGTGTAGGAGCCTAGACGACATGACACAACCCGTTACATAGCGAGCGCGACTGGACGTCAACAGCGGCGTAAGCTTTGACGTTGTTGCACGGGTTTCGCGTAGCGATCGACGGCTTTTCGGCTGTCGGCGAGCGCCTTCATCGACCCATTTCGATGCAACCACTGTCGCCTGCTTCGTCTCTTCGCGCATTCTGGACGATCGCGCTTGTCGTCGCGACTCCGGTTGCGACGGCGCTGCCGATGGGCGAAGCGGATGCCCGCCATCTACTCGCGCGCACAGGCTTCGGACCGACCACCACTGAAGTGCGCACGTACGCATCGCTTTCACGTAGCGAAGCGATCGAACGGCTGCTGAGCGAAGTCAAAACCGAGCCGCTGACATCGCCGCCCGTATGGCTGCACGATGCCGCGTTGTTCAAGCGCCCCGCGCAGATGACGACTGCCGAAGAGCGCAAGGCGTTTCAGCAAAGCGAAACAAGACGCGCGATGGAATTGCGTGGCTGGTGGATCCGCGAAATGCTCGTCACGCCTTCGCCGCTCACCGAGCGAATGGCGCTGTTCTGGCACAACCATTTCGTGTCGGGCGAGCAGAAAGTGCGCGACGCGCGAATGATGTACGCGCAAAACGCGTTGTTTCGCACGCAGGCGCTCGGCAGCTTCGCGACGCTGCTCCACGCGGTCGGAAAAGATCCGGCGATGGTCGTCTATCTCGACAACGCGCGAAACCGCAAAGGCGCGCCCAACGAGAACTTCGCGCGCGAGGTTATGGAGCTCTTCACGCTCGGTCAAGGCCATTACACCGAAGACGATATCAAGGAAGCAGCGCGCGCGTTCACCGGCTGGAGCGTGGACCGGGCGAGTGGCGCATTCGCGTACCGTCCGCGACTTCACGACGATGGACAAAAAACGGTATTCGGAAAGACCGGCGCTTTCGACGGCGACGCAGTGCTCGATCTCATTCTCGAACGCCGCGAAACCGCCGAGTTCATCGTCGCCAAGTTGTGGAAGGAATTCGTCTCGCCGACACCCGATCCGCACATCGTCGCGAGTATCGCGTGCGATTTTCGCGCGTCGCAATACGGCGTCAAAGTGGCGCTTCGCGATTTGCTTGAAACGAATGCGTTTTGGGCGCGAGAAAATCGCGGGACGCTGGTCAAGAGTCCCGTCGAGATCGTCGTCGGCGCGTTGCGTCAACTCGATGTCTCGCCGGACGAGACCGTGCCGCTTGCCCTCGTCTTGGGCGGAATGGGACAGAACCTCTTCGGCCCGCCGAACGTGCGCGGATGGCCCGGGGGCGATGCATGGATCAACAGCAGCACCTTGCTGGCGCGCAAGCAGTTCCTGGACAGGATCGCTCACAACGACGCCGGCGCCCCGCCGCGCATGGCGGCCATTGCGATGACGGATCGGATGTTCGAGCCCGGTGACGAGCCGGCGCCAACAATGGCGACGCGCGAAGCCACCGTGGCCGAAGTGGATCGGGCATCGCGTATCGCGCGACAAATCGATCGCAGCACGCGCAAGCTCCGGTTCGAAGCCGTCCGCTGGATCGGCGAACAGGACGGAAACACGCGCGCGGGGAAGATGGAGGCGGCGAAACGTCTGCTGCTGCCGATCGATCCGCAGTTGCCGGCATCGGACGACACCGACGTGACCGCGGCGGTCGCGGCTGCGTTGCTCGACCCGGCGTATCAGCTCAAGTGACGTGAATCCAACATGACGATCGATCATAGCCGTCGTCGATTCCTGCGCAGCGGAGTCGCATGGCCGATCGCCGGCTCGCTCTCCGTCGCGCGTTTCGGTAGCGCAACGGCTGCCTTTGCAACCGCGCCGGCGAATGATCCGTATCGCAAGCTTCTGGTGCTGGTCGAGCTCAAAGGCGGCAATGACGGGCTCAACACGGTCGTGCCGTACACCGATCCCGCCTACTACGCGCTCCGTCCGAAACTCGCGATCGCACGCGACGCTGTCGTCCAATTGTCCGACCGCGTCGGTCTTCATCCGGCGCTTGCGTCCCTTTCGACGTTTTGGCGCGAGCGTGAACTGGCCGTATTGCAAGGCGTCGGCTATCCGGCACCGAATCTGTCACATTTTCGTTCGATCGAGATCTGGGACACCGCATCGCCGAGCGACGTCTTTTTGCAGGATGGATGGTTGACGCGCACGTTCACTCGCAATCCGGTCGATGCGACGTACGCAGCCGACGGCGTCGTCATCGGATCGAACGATCTCGGGCCGCTGTCCGGAAACGGCGCGCGTACGATCGCCCTCGGCGATACGCAGACATTTTTGCGCCGTGCGCGCCTTGCGCAACCGGCTGCCGCAGCATCCAACCTGGCGCTCGCCCACATTCTCAAAGTCGAAGCCGACATCGTGCAAGCGCGCGGACATCTGGTCGCCGACCGCGCATTCGAAACGGAATTTCCTTCTACGGCGTTCGGCAACGCGATCAAGTGGGCGTGCCAGGTCATCGCAAATCCTTCCGGCGTCGCCGCCGTGCGATTGACGCTAGCCGGTTTCGACACGCACACCAACCAAACCGTGACGCAGGCGCGCTTGCTGGACCAGCTGGCGACTGGATTGACCGCGCTCAGGAGCGCGCTAGGCGAGCTCGGCCGTTGGAGCGACACGCTCGTGCTGACGTATGCCGAGTTCGGCCGCCGGCCGAAGGAAAATCTTTCGCAAGGCACCGATCACGGCACCGCCAATGTTCATTTCGCGCTCGGCGGCCGCGTCGTGGGCGGACTCTACGGTGAGGCGCCGAACCTTGCCGCGCTCCCCGTCGACGGCAATCCGCGCCACGCGCTGGACTTTCGCGCGGTCTATGCGACAGTCCTCGAGCGCTGGTGGCACATCGACTCGCGGAGCGCGCTGGGCGAACGATTTACGCCTGTTCCGTTCGTCCGGACGTAACACCGGGGCGACACATCACGTCGCGATGCGATTGCGCCCCGCGGCCTTCGCCTCGTAGAGCTTGCGGTCGGCGCGCATGACCAACTCCTCGGCGGACGAATTATCGGAAGGAACGGCGACCGCGATGCCGCAGCTCACCGTCACGCACGGATGGGAAGACGCGCCATGGGCGATCATCAATTGCTCGACTTTTCGGCGCATCGCGTCGGCGACACGCCATGCGCCTTCCGAATCGGTGTCGGCCAACAGCGCCACGAACTCCTCGCCTCCATAGCGTGCCGTCAAATCGGTCGGCCGACGCATCGCGCCAGTGAACGCGAGCGCGACGCGCTTCAAGCAATCGTCCCCGGCGAGATGGCCGTGCATATCGTTGTACTGCTTGAAATAGTCGATATCGGCCATCAGCACCGCGAGCGGCGTGCCCATGCGCAAATTGCGCCGCCATTCGACATGGAGCGCCTCGTCGAAGCGGCGGCGATTGGCGATCTCCGTCAGTCCGTCGATCTGGCTCAACTGCGCGAGATGTTCTTGCGCTTGCTTGAGCTTCAAATGCGTGAGTATTCGCGCTCGGGTGATCCGCAAGTTGATGGGCTTTGCGATGTAGTCGACGGCGCCGAGCTCGAGTCCGTGCGTCTCGCCCTCCTCATCGCTGACGCCGGTCACGAAAATCACCGGAATGTCGCGGGTGGCGTCTTGCTGCTTCAACAATCGGCAGACCTCGTAGCCGTCGAGACGCGGCATCATCACATCGAGCAGGATGAGATCGGGGGGTTCCTCGTCGCCGGCAATCGCGAGCGCCGTCTCGCCGTCGGTGGCGATACGGATCCTGAAATCGTCGCGAAGCCCGTCGACCAGGAGCTTCAGGTTAACGGGCTCGTCGTCCGCGATCAGCAACAGCGGCGGGCGCGATTGCCGCGTGCTCACGATGGGTTCGCATCGGATCGGTCCCCGTCACGGGCGGGGGGCACACGGTCGGCGTCCCTCGCGATGATATCGACGACGTCGGACAGTCCGTTGGCGAACGCAGTGGTGTCGACGGGGCGTCCGTGGCGGATATCGCGCTCGAGCGATTCAGCGGTCGTCGCGAGCGATTCTGCGCCGATGATGCGCGCGGCGCTTTTTATCCGATGAAGCGCCGCCGCGGCAGTCGCAAGCTTTCCCTCCTGCAGCAGCGCCTCGACTTCCGCGGCGCAATCGGAGTGCTCCATCGCAAAGGTGCGCAGGAGCTCGGCGAGCAGCGCTGCGTTGCCGCCGAGCCGA
>DASXPO010000021.1:0-3304 GCA_036493535.1 Casimicrobiaceae bacterium | reverse complement strand
CCGAGATCAAGCTCAAGGAACTGGTGCAGGATGGCTCGGGCGATTGGGCCGAACGAACAAGCACGCTCAACCTGCAGCCGGATCAAAGAGCACAAGGGAGCAAAAAATGATCGCGTCTAGCGACAGTCGTCGGATGATCGGCATGCGCCGCGTATGGAGCGTCGCGTGGATTGCGCTGTGCGGTGTCATTGTTTCCGCGCAAGCGTTCGCGCAGGCCACCAATGCGATCGAGCAGGTGTCGGTCACACGCGGAGCGTCCGGTCGCACAGTCGTCAAATTCACGCTAAAGGCGCCACTCGCCAATCCGCCGGCGGGCTTTGCGATCACGAATCCGCCGCGAATCGCGCTCGACTTCCCCGATACAGCGAGCGCGTTGTCGAGCAACCAGCGCTCGGTCGAGAGTCCGACGCTGCGCAGCCTGAATTTCGTGCAGGCCGGAAACCGCACGCGCGTCGTGTTCAACCTGAACGCTCCGCAGACATTCGAGACGACCGTCGAGGGCCGCGACGTCCTCGTGACGCTCGCCGACACGGGCGCCGGCGCTCCGGCCGATCAGGCGGCTGCCGTGCAGCGCTTTGCCGAAGCCCGGCCGGGTGATGTCACGCATTCGCTGCGCGACGTCGACTTCCGGCGCGGCAGCAACGGCGAAGGTCGCATCGTCGTCGAGCTCTCCGACAACACCACCGGCATCGACATTCGTCAGCAGGGCAAGCAACTGATCGTCGATTTCCTGAAAACCTCGCTGCCGCGCAACCTCGAGCGACGGATGGACGTCGCCGATTTCAACACGCCGGTCGTGACCGTCGATACGTTCGCGCAGGGCGCCAACACGCGGATGGTGATCGAGCCGAAGGGCGTCTGGGAGCATTCCGCGTATCAGGCCGATAACAAGTTCATCGTCGAAGTCAAACCGATCCAGGAGGATCCGAACAAGCTCACGCAGGGTGCCCGCGGCGGCTACAAGGGCGAGAAGCTGTCGCTTAATTTCCAGAACATCGATGTGCGCGCCGTGCTCCAGGTGATCGCCGATTTCACCGGCTTGAACATCATCACGAGCGACACGGTGTCGGGAAGCCTGACATTGCGTTTGAAGGACGTGCCTTGGGATCAGGCGCTCGACATCATCATGCAGACCAAGGGCCTCGACATGCGCAAGAACGGCAACGTCGTTCTGATTGCGCCGCGCGAGGAGCTTGCGTTGAAGGAGAAGCAACAGCTCGAATCTCAAGTGCAGATCAGCGATCTCGAGCCGCTGCAGACCGAACTGTTCCAGCTCAACTACGCCAAGGCGCAGGACATCCTCAACATCGTCAACGTGCAGTCGGGTGCCGGCGGACAAGGCGTATCGGGCGCGCGCTTTCTTTCGAAGCGCGGCACCGCGTTTGTCGATCCGCGTACCAATATCCTGTTCGTGACCGACATCCCGAGCAAGCTCGATGAGGTTCGCCGGATCATTCGGCAAATCGACACGACGGTCCGGCAGGTGCTGATCGAGGCGCGAATCGTCATTGCCGACGACCGTTTCAGCCGGTCGCTCGGTATCCGCTTCGGACAACAGACCGGCGCGACGCTCGGCAATCGGCGCTATGCAGTCGGTCTCGGCGGCAGCTTGAGCACGCAGCCGGTGGTGAGTCTGCCGTGTACGGCGACCGGCTGTACCCGCGAAACGCGCACGCAGACGCCGTTCGAGTTGGCTTCGGGCCTGGCGTCGGCAGGCTATTCCGACTCGCCACAGTTGAACGTCAACCTGCCGATCGCGAATCCCGCGGGACAGCTCGCGCTGACGCTGATCAATCTCGGCAGCGGCAATTTGATCAACCTCGAACTATCGGCGCTCGAAGCCGACAATCGTGGCAAGGTCGTGTCGAGCCCGCGGGTGATCACCGCCGACAATCAGAAGGCGCACATCGAACAGGGTACCGACATTCCGTACATTATTCAGAGCACGACGGGCGGCAACACGACGGCCACCGTCCAATTCAAGAAGGCCGTGCTCGCGCTGGACGTGACGCCGCAGATCACGCCGGACAATCGCGTGATCATGAACGTCGAAGTCCGCAAGGATTCCGTCGGCCAAATTGTGCAGATCCAGGGCAGCCAATATCCATCGATCGACACCAAGAACGTAACGACGCAGATCGCGGTGAACAACGGCGACACTGCGGTTATCGGCGGTATTTTCGAAGAAAACATCACCAGCGACGTGCAGAAGGTTCCGTTCCTCGGCGATTTGCCCGGACTCGGCTACTTGTTCAAGAACACGGTCCGCTCGAGCCAGAAGACCGAGCTCCTGATCTTCCTCACACCGCGCGTCGTTCGTGAATCGATTACGGCAGTGAAATAGCAAGCCGCCAAGACCGCAGGTACGATCCTCTACAATGCCCCGGTGTCGCTGCATCGGGGCAATTTATTTCTCGTCGGACTGATGGGCGCGGGCAAGTCGACGCTCGGGCGCCAGCTCGCGCGTCGGCTCTCGTTGCGCTTCGTCGATGCAGATCACGAGCTCGAACAACGGCTCGGCGTCACGATCCCGACGATCTTTGAAATCGAAGGCGAGCAGGGGTTTCGCGACCGCGAGGAAGCGATCATTGCCGACTTGGCCACGTTGACCGGCATCGTGTTGGCCACCGGCGGTGGCGCAGTGCTCCGGGCCGGGAGTCGCACGCGTTTAAAAGAGAACGGGACCGTCGTCTACCTCTACGCGGAACCGCAGATCCTTTGGGAGCGTGTGCGCAACGCACGCCATCGGCCGATGCTGCAAGCGCCGGATCCCCGCGTGCGATTGATCGAGCTCTTCGCTGAACGCGATCCGCTCTATCGCGAGGTGGCCGATCACGTTCTGCCTTCGGATCGCGATGCCGTTCTGCGCTTCGTTCGCTCGCTCGAACCCGGCAGGCAAGAAGTGTGAAGCGATGATGACGACGCAGGAAGTCGTTCTCGACGAGCGCAGCTATCCGATCCACATCGGTAGCGGACTGCTCGATCGAGCGGGCGATTTGATCGCGAGCGCTCTGGGTCGTCGCGCGGTCGTGGTGACGAACGCGACTGTTGCGGCGTATCACCTTTCACCACTGCGCGCGGGCCTCGCGAAGCATGCCATCGCTACCGACGTCGTGATGGTTCCAGACGGCGAGGCGCACAAGTCCTGGCCGGCACTGCAAGATATCATCACGCGCCTTCTCGAGTTGCGCGTCGATCGGGGTACGACGGTGATCGCGCTCGGCGGGGGCGTGATCGGCGATTTGGCGGGGTTCGCCGCGGCGATCGCGCTACGGGGGCTTCCCTTCGTGCAAATTCCCACGAC
>DASXPO010000020.1:0-46786 GCA_036493535.1 Casimicrobiaceae bacterium | reverse complement strand
AAATTCCAGAGTCCCGAGGCGTTGCTGCATACAGACTACGAGCACCTGCGCACATGCCTGCCGTGAGCGTGCTTCGGCGCGGGCGTTTTTCGGTCGCTTTGCTGGAGGCTTGAGGGGATACGATGCCGAACGACTCGCAATTCTCCGAACAAACATGGAATGAATTGCTCAATCTGATCGAGCTTCAGAAAGTCGTCCCGATCGTGGGGCGGGCGCTCTCGCTGGTCGATGTCGGCGGCGGACATCAGGTGCCGGTGCTGAATGCAATCATGGCTTCGCTCGCTCAACAGCTTTCGATCGCGCCGCGCGACCCGCCGTGGACATTGAGCGAGCTGTTCGTCGAATCAGCGCGCACGACGAGCTACAGCGCCGATTCATTTCACCTGATGCTCCGCAAAGCGCTCGACGCCGCCACGCCGGTGTCGGGTCCGCTGGAACAGCTTGCGGACATCACCGATTTCAAGCTGTTCCTCTCGACGGGAATCGACGGATTCCTCGAAAAGGCCGTCGGCAAAGTCCGTGGGCCCTCCGGTGAACCGGTTCGCACGATCGCCTTCGCGCCGGATGGGTACTACGACTTGCCCGGGCGTCTCGAGGATACCGAAGGGGTGACGATCTTCAAGTTGCTCGGCGGACGCGAAACCTGCCCCAACTGGGTCGTGACCGCCGAGAATGCGCTCGAATTCGTCATCGCGCTGCATGGCGAAAAGTACCGTCCCGCCAATCTGCTCGACTCGATCAAGGACCGCCATCTGCTGGCGATCGGTTGTCAGATCCCGGATTGGCTCGGCCGCTTCTTTCTTCGCTGTCTCCGCGGTGGACCGATCTCCGCGCAGCATTCGACCAATTTTCTCGTGGATAACGCTGCCGACACAGACGTCGCATTCGGCGAATACTTGAAACAATTCAGCAAGTCCTCCTTCGTCGTACCGAGCGACGCGGTCGGCTTCGTCGATGAGCTGCATCGGCGATGGAAAGCGCGACAGTCCTCGAGCCCCGGCGTGCAACCGACACCGCCGCAACGGTCGTTGCCGACCGAAGAGCTCCACAAAGTCTTCCTGAGCTACAGCCACGATGACCGCGGCGATGCCGAGAAGCTGTATCAGTTTCTTTCTGCGCGACGCGTCGATGTGTGGAAAGACGACGAAGGCGGTCTCGAACCGGGCGCTGCGTGGGAAGCCGAAATCAAGCGTCGCATCGCCGACTGCGCCTGCTTCGTTCCACTCGTCACGCGAAACACCGCCACCGACAGCGACTCTTTTTTTTGGGCCGAATGGAATAGCGCGGTCGATCGCACGCACCGTCAGGATCCAAGCCGCCGCTTCATCTTTCCCGTGAAAGCGCAGGGCGACTTGCCCATTCCCGAGGTGTTCAGCGCGATGCAAGCGACGGTGCTGTCCGACCCGAGCGACATGGACCGGCTCGCCGAGAGCTTGCGCAAAGAGCAGCAGCGTTTGCGCAAGGAACAGCGGAGCTCGCCCTAGGATGAAACGACCCCCGCGCTCGCACTGCTCGCAGCCCTCAGAGGGGGCGGGTCAGTTCCTCGGGGCGGCCCTTCGGAACTGACCATGCTCGAAGCCGGCGCCCTCTCGGAACAAAGCCCGTGGCCGGGAATGCGTCCGTATCGCGAAGCGGACACGGCCTTTTTCTTCGGACGCGAGGCCGAGATCGTCGATTTGCTGGCACGCGCGAACCGCTCGCTGCTGACGTTGCTCTACGGCCGCGCGGGGCTCGGCAAGACGAGCCTCGTTCGCGCCGGTCTCGCGCCCCGGTTGATGGAGCGCGGCTTCTTCCCCGTGTATTTGCGTCCCCGCGCGTTGCTGGACGAGGGCGGCGATCCCGTTGCCCGCGTGATCGGCGCATTGCAGGATGCCGCCAAGAAGCACGACGTGGAGGCCACCGGCTCGTTCGAGGCCTCATCGCTGTGGGAGCTGTTCCATCGCGAGTCGTTCGATTTCTGGAGCGCCAGCAACCGGATCGTTGCCCCGGTGCTGGTGTTCGACCAATTCGAGGAGGTGTTCCAGATCCTCGATGAAACGAATGCCGCGCTTCCTCGAATCAAGGTGCTGCTCGACAACATTTCCGAGCTGGTCGAGAACCGCGTTCCGGCGCGGCTCGCGGCGATGGACCTGCCGGACAGCGACGAGTACCGATTCAACATGTCGAGCGCGGATTACCGCGTCATCCTCTCGTTTCGGGAAGATTATCTTCCCCACGTACGGCAATTGCGCGCGATCGTGCCGTCCGTCATCGAGAACCATCTGCGGCTGGAGCCGCTCGACGGCGAACAGGCGCGCCTCGTCGTCGAAGGTGCCGGCAAAGCGCTGGTCGATTCGAGAGCGGCCGAATTGTTGGTGCGAAGCGTCGCGCATCAGGCGGGTCTGCTGCAACTTCTGGTCGGCAGCGGCGCGCGATCGAATCCGGGCGACGGGTCGACGCTGCACGATCTCGTGGTCGAGCCGGCCATTCTCTCCGTCGTCTGTTTCTACTTGAACACGGAACGACAACAACGCAGGCAGTCGACCATCGACGTCAGCCTCGTCAAGCTTAAAAAGCCCGAGGACATCTTCGATGAATATTATCGGTGGGCGGTCAAAGACGCGGGGCCGGCGGTCCGCCGATTCGTCGAGTCCGCGCTCGTGACCAACGACGGACAGCGCGTCCTGTATCCAATGAAGGCGCTGGAAGGTCAGGCGGCCGCGATCAAGGCCGGGGTCGAAAAGCTGCTGGTGCGCGGCATATTGCGGCGTGAATGGCTGGGCGGAGAGGAACGGCTCGAGGTCAGCCATGATCTGTTGTTGCGCCCGATAACGGAAGCGCAACAGGAAGCGCATCGTCGACATGAACGGAAGCGCCTGCTCTTTCGCATCGGTACGGTATTCCTCGCACTGATCGCCGTAGCAGCCTGGTATGTTTACGACACCCGGCAGCGCCTGGAAAACAATCGCAACTTGCGCGAAGCCGCGATGGAGGCGACGCTATTCGCAACGATGCCGTCACCCGACAAAGACGCGATGGCGCAAGGAATTTATTTGCTGCATAACCCGGACCAGAAGCCTACGTCGGACCAGATCGTCGGCTTCCTCGATGGGTTGTTGCAATCGGCGGTCAAGAACGCTCCTCGTAGCGACGCAACCCGCGAGTTGCCGACTCTTGCGGCGACCTACGCCCAGCTCGAAATCGATCGGCACTCGGACGGCAGCGAGCCGTACAACGCCGTTATCGACAAGATTCGCGGAATCGTTGCAGGCGCGTGCCGCGAGGGCCGTGCGCAACCGACCGACTCGACAGTACAATGGTTCAAGGAGCACGGGGGAATCCCCCGTGAATGCGCATGAAGAACATGCCGAGACAGACGGCGATTGGGGGATGACCATGCGAGCTCGCGGGTTGTTGCTCGTCACAGGACTTTGTGTCGCGCAATCGGTTGCCGCCGTCTGTTACTACGATGGTCGCCCTTATCCCACCGGCGCGCAGGTGAACGGGTATACATGCCAAGCCGATGGCACATGGAAAAAGGTCGGGCGCTATCCGGGCCCGGAAGCGAATCGGCGCGCTCAAGCCGACGGCGTGATGACAGAAACGGCAAGTCCTGTCGCATCGACATCCGGAAAATGCGCTGAGTACGAATACTTCTCCTGCAAATCCGGTTTGGCCCAGACGTCGTTGTAGCGGGTCTGGTAGTTGAAGTGGAGCGTCGACCGCTCTCCGCCGTACTTGATGATTCGCGCGACCGCCTGCCGATCCGGATGACAGAAATGGTCGCCGTTCGATGACAGCAGGTAATGATGACAATCCAGCCGCTTCAGCAGATCGATGCTGAGATTGTTCTGGCTGCCATGATGCGCGACCTTGAACGCATCGACCTTGAGGCGCTCGAGCCCGCGCTCTCGCAATAGCCGTTCGACGGAAGTCTCGAGCACCGGCGAATACGCGTCGGCCCCGAGCATCGCTGTTGCGCCGCCAAATTCAGCGAGCAGCGCAATGCTCGATCCGTTCGGTGCGCCGGCGTCGCTGCTGAACGCCGTGTCGGCGAGCTCGTCCACGTTCGTGGAGGTCGACGGCGTGCCTCTCAGGAAGCGGCTGTAGTCGACCCGGGACCCCGGTTCGAGGCCGTACCGTTTCATTTCCTGCAGCCAGACGGGCGCGAGCTTTTTCAACTGCTGCGGCAGCGGCGAAAGCAAGGTGAGCTTCATGCCACCCGGCAATGTGCACGTAGGAAGAGCACCGGCGTTCTCGATGACGATCGCGTTTCCGTCGCGCCACCGGTTCCAGGGAAGCTCCAGATCCTGGATCGCCGTCGAGAATATCTCGCCCTGACGCGCGCCGAGGGCCCCCGAAAGATGACGCCAGCCGTTGAACCACACGTCGCCGAAGCGAAGGCCTTGCTTTGCGGCGCGAAGGAACGGCAATGCTCCGCCGATGTGATCCGAATCGATGTGCGACATGACGAACAACTCGAGCAGCTGTTCACTCTTGGGCAGCTGCTCGACGCGCTGCATCAGATGCGCCGCCGTCTGTTGGGTTCCACAATCGACGAGCAGGCGATGACATGCATTCGCGTCGCCGTACTCGATCCAAAGTGCATCGCCGTGGCCGGCGGGCAGCATTTCAATGTCGAAGAATGTTGCGTTGCGCGTCTTAGGCTTGCCGCGCGCGGGCGTTTTCACGCTCGAAGCCGCGGTTTTCTTCGGCGCCTTCGTCGCGGCCGGCTCGGGATCGCGGCGCGATTCCGCTGGCGACGTCTTACGCTCGAGCTTGGCGATGAGGTTCTTCGCAGTCTTGACCAAGCCGAGGGCTTCCCACGATGGACGCGGGGTGGGCCCGCGCTCGGCAAGACCTTCTTCGAATGCTGCGTTTCCCCACCATTCCACGTACCGTCGAAACTGTCGAAGCGTCGACGTCACGGGAAACTCACACCGCGACGGGTACGCGTCCACCAGACGATTCACCTGATCGAGCGCAAGCGCGGCGAAACGTTGTCGATCGCTGTCGCTCGAGTTCGGCTGGGTCAATCGCAAAAGCCAGAGCTCGGCAAGGCTCGCGAACGCCCAGGCACGCTCTTCGAGCAGCACATGTCCGCTGTACAAATCGGCGCACAGCTTGGCGGCGGCCCAGCGCTCCTCTGCGTCGTCGCGCCCGAGAACGGCCGCGAGCGACACCGCTTGCACGAGCACCCAATGCAGCGTGGTGACGCGCTGCACCGTCGTCGCATCGTTGACGAGCAGATGACGAACGGCCTCGTCATAATCGATCCACGCTTGCTCCAGCAAATCGTAGGGATCGCGCCAGTGCTGGGTCGCGTCTCGATGCGATTGAGCCGCGAAGGCAAACGCGGCTTGTGCGAGCCGTTTGCGCGCGCTGGCGCGCAATCCGAGACATTCGATCGCGTACTGTCCGCCGAACGGCAGTCGCGCGATTGCGAGCTCGACCGCTTCGTCGAGCTTTGCGAGCGAAGTCTCGCCGGCCTTCTCTCGCTGTGGCGTCGCCGCTGTCTGCGACAATACCGCACGATCGATCCGCTGCAGCGCGGCTTCGGTCGCGCGCTTCGTTTGCCAATAACGGAGCGCGTCCAACTGGGCGGCCAGCGTGTGAGGCAGTGCTTCGTATACGACGAGGCTCCCCCAATCGTGCCATGTCGATGTGTAGCGCGCGTGCAGCTCGGCTCGCAAGCGCTGGATCAGCATCAGCGGGTGCTCGCCCCAGAGCAACCCTTGATAGACGACGCCGCCCAGCGGAATCGAGCCTTCCTTGCTGAGCGGAAACTGCGATGCCACGACGAGTGGAATTCCGGCCTGGTGCAACGCGTGCGCAAAACTCGCGCCCGGGATGGTCACCGTACCGATGTTGCCGCTGTCGCAACTCGCCACGGTCACCACCGCAGGACGATGAATGGTATCGCGGCCGACCGATGTCAGCGCGCTGGCGAAACGCTCGCCGGTCACCACATCCGCTGCGCCGTCGTTGTCGCGGAGCACCAGGCCGTAGGCATCCTGCGCGGTCTCGTCGCCGTGGGTCAGGATGTGGACATGGGTGTAAGGAAGATCGTCGCAAGCGTCGTGACATTCGCGCATCACGTCCGCGAGCGTCGGGTTCTGCAAAATCGTCAACAGATCGCCGAATTGCTGGCGCGGGCCCCGTTCTGACGGCCGAGGATCGTCATGCCCTGGAATCTGAAACGGACGGATCGCCTCGATCAGTGCATTGCAGTGATCATCGAAGGGCACGTTGTCCGGATCGCCGGAGACGAAGAGAACGCGCGGCTTGTGCGGCCATACGACACCTTCCCGCGAAACCGTGCGGATGGTTCGCGTGATGCAGACAGGCGGTCGCGTCTGAATCGCGAGCCAGCTCTCCGTGGTCGCGCCGACTCCCACCGGCACTTTGGCAAGCTCGAACGGCAGGTGCGCGAGCTCCGAAGCCGACAGCGTCAAGCGCAGGTGTATCAACGTGTCGAGCTGATTCGGATCCACCGTCAGCGATCCCGGCAGACCCGGCACGGCCCCGAGAATCTTGCCCATGTCGACGCCGACGTCATGCAGCATTGCCAAACGATCGGCCGGGTCACCGGTCTCGTAGCGCAGCTCCTTCAGTCGTCGTTCGAATGCGGCGTGCTCGTACGGCACCGTCACTACGCCGGCGCCCGTGTCTCCGCACACGGCGAGATACTGCGTGAGCGGCGAGAGAAGTTGATTGTGCGGCGGACCCGCCCGCAGGAATTCCACGGCCACCGTGCGAATCCGGATCACGTTTTCCATGATCGACCGTTACGCCGGTTGTAGCGCTGCTTGAGCGGATGCTAGCGGCGACGACGAGCTGCGCACCCAAACGACGTCCGCCGGCAGCCGCTTGCAATATTCGTCGCCGCGCTCGAACGCTGCGATGTGGACCTGCGCGCCCGATGGAATGGTGCGACGACGGTGATGGTTCATCCTTCGCTCGTTCTTTCCCGATCGCCAATCGAAATGCTTCTTCGGCACGTATTCCGCCAAATGCCACGCGCCCTTCAATGACTCGTGTGCGTCGGCAAGAGCATTGGGCGGAACGTGCGATCCGATGCCGGAACGCCCGAGGATCTCGTTGCGCTTCGACTCGTTGACCGCAAGGCCCGCCGCCGTCGCCTCGTCGATCATCCATTCGAGCGCTAACTTCGCGAGGCCGCTCTCGGCTTCGGGGTAACCGCCTCCGACATCGCAATGCACGCCCGGAAACCACACCTGCTTCAAGTCTTTCGGACCGCGCGTTCGCTTCGGATCGTCCGGCGCTCGCCACAGATGGTTGCGAAAGAATGCGCGACGTTCGTCGATGGCGATCGCATGACGGCCGATCTCGATGGCGGGATTATTCGCGATGTAGGGAAGTTTCAACGGATTCTCGATCCAGCCTACGGAGCTCACCGTATCCCACACCCCCACGAACCACGGCCTGCATTCGGCGCCGCCCATCGCCGCCTTGAAGTCGTCGGCGAGATTGAAATAATCCGCCATTTCGGACGCGCGTTTCGCTTCATCACCGTGCTGACGTTCGATCGCCATCATCATGCGAATCGCGTAAGGTACGAGCGGTTCGTTGCCGCGGCGGATGAGGCCGTACTGGTGGAGGAGCGATGCGACCGCTCGCACCGTGTAAGCGCCGCGGCTGAATCCGAAGAGGAACAAGCGATCACCCTCCTCGAAGTTGCTCATGATGAACGTATAGGCATCGCGGATGTCGCTCGCGAGACCGTAGCCCACGGCCATGCCGAGGAGCTTCGTTACCTTGCGCGCGAACGTCGTCAAGGCGCCCGCAGGCTCCATCGTTCCAAGGCCCGGGTGGTAATACGTGACCTGCCGCGCGGGATCGTGCACAAGCGCCGAATACAGCTTCACCACGTTGGTGTTGTGCTTCGCGAACTCGTTCGCGGTCCCATCGCAACAGACGACGACGTTTTTCGACATCGAGGCACCTCACTGTGGACGAACGGCGATGCTCTCCAGATATTTTCTCAATCTCGCCACGGCGTTTTTTTCCGTTGCCGTCGAGCGGCGCTCATAGGCCGGCAACACGAATCCCATCTGGTCCAACACCGACCCCCACATCGACGACGCGCCGACGCGCACATGCAGATCGTCCAATTCGCCCACAATGGTGCCAAGCTCGTCTGTCAGCTTGCGTTCGGCGAGCGCCAGGTAAAACCGCAGCTCCGTAAGCGCAGCCACGCTCCAGAAATCCGGATCGTCTCGGGTTTTGGCGGCGAGATTCGCTCGAATCTCCTCGAGCGCAACGGGATCGAAACCCGGCCAATTGCGCGCGCCCGCGTCCACGATGAGCTCAGCGGCCATGCGATTGAGCGCAGGATAAAAAAGCCCGTCGTCACGCGTGTCGCGCGCGATTTTTTCGGCGCGTTGGTAACTCCGCTTCATGTTCTCGATGGCCGCCGCCTCGTCGCGCGGGTTTGATGCCGCCGCCTCGATCATCGCGAGGCGCTTCCATGCTGACCCGCACAGGCTCTCACGCTCGATCGTCGGCTGCAAATCAGCCGCACGCTCGAGGAGGCGCAGCGCCGCCGCAATTTCGTCGCGTGCGGATTTCAGTGCGGCAACGTCTTGACCGGTCTTGCGAGCTCGATCACTTTTGCCACCCGTCCCGGACGCGCGGCCGCGTGTCTTTTTGGCGTTTTTTCCCTTGGACAACGTTTCGCGGGGCGGCACGCGCTCGAAAAATGCTTTCCTGACCATTGCCCAGGCGTTCTTCGCGCGCAGATTGCCCAGTTGCTCGACGGCTTTGAGCGACGCCGTTCCGTCGTTCGCGTTGAGCGCTCGCTCGTACCACTTGATCGCGGTCGGGAAATCGTCTGTCTCCGCCCATGCGCGGCCGAAGCCTTCGGCGACTTCACCGATGTCGCCCCAACGGGCGGCGAAGAGCGCCTCGAGGTGGCGGATCTTCGCCTGCTGTTGCGCGGGCGGCGCCTTCTGGAATTTGCTTTTCACGGCGAGCGATTCGAGCGCGAGCACGAGGCTCTTCGACGCCGCAACGCCGGCGAATTCGTCCGCAATCGATGTCGTCGGACGTTGCGCATCCGAGACCCCTGACCTGAAGCGCCAATCGGGATCGCCATAACACTGATAGGCCGCCCACGTGTTGCTGCCCGCTTCCCATGCCGCCTGGCGCGCCTGCGCCACGGCATCGATGAAGCGTTCACCGCGTAGCAGCGCGGCGTAGAAAGTCGTGGCGAACGTGCTCGCCGCCTCGTCATCGACCGCCCATCCCGCGGCGATCACACAGCGCACGCCGATCTTGATCAGCTCTTCCGCGACACCTGCCGCAAAGCGTGGGCGATCGTCGAGCAGTTGCGCCGCATTGCGTGCGGCCAAATGGCAGCAATTCACGAACACGAGCTCGGGGACCACGCGCATGTTGCGAATCTCACGGGGTCCGAGGAAGGTGCCGTCGGAGAGCACGACGCCGCGTGGATCGCGTCGTCCTTCAGGTCCATTTTCGAGCGGCGGTGCGCCGTGCCCCGCGATGTGGACGATGCGCCAATCGCGGCCGAGCAGTGCAGTCAGGATCGTTCTTGCATCGGGGCCGAGCTTGGTCGGATCGTCCGGACTGATGAGCGCCACCACCCGTTCCGCGCCGAGCGCCTTCGGCGAGGCGAGACATTTGGCGATCGCCAGCGCCTCTTCACGCGCACCGGGCAGGCGCGGCAGCGGATCACAGGCCGGCTCGCCGATGACGAGCACACTGGCGTCGGCGCCGGCATCGGTGACTTGCGCGCGAAAATCGTCGGTGCGCAATTTGCGCAAAAGCCTGGCGCGAATCGCCCACGGCCGCGAATCGCCGCTGCCCGGCGTGTCGCTGTCGAGCAATTCCCACGGAATGCCCGCTGTCCCGCGATCGACTTCCAGCTGCATCTCGGTCGTGCCGCCAAGAAATGGCTCCATTTCGAGCGGCACCAGCAATTTGAATAACGTTCGCCCGATCTGCGCATCGGAGCTCTGATCGCTCGATGCGCCGCTCACGAGCTGCTGCAGCAACCCGCTCTGCGTCTGCTGCGCGCGCACTTCGCTCCGGGCGCGCTTGGTGTCGAGTGTGTAGGCAATGCACGGATCGCCGTCTTTGTCCTTGTCGCTGATCGCGGAGATGAGATCGTAATCGGCGCCGCGATAACCCGAGTCGAGCATGCGCGGCAGCGCGCCCGGTCCTGGTTGGACGAACTCGGTGACATCGTATTCGGCGGGCGCCGCGGCCGCTTGCACCTGCAGTGCCCGCCACACGTCGCTTGCGCGATCGAGATAGAGCTCGACCAGCACGAGGTGATTGACGAGTGGCCAGCCGCTTTGCGCGAGATGCGCGTTCGCTTCCCGCGCACCTTGCGAGATGAGCCGCGCCGCCTGACCGGCCGTGATGCCGACGCCGCCGCTCCCGATGAGTGTCGATGCGATCTCGAACACCGCCGGTGCACCGCCCATCTCGGCCAGCCGCTGCGACCACGCGACGATCGCCTGGCGAACGGCGAGCACCAGCGCTGCCGCGGTCAACTTTCCTTCGGCGCCGAGACCGACGACGATCGCCGCTTGCGGGCGCGGCAATCGCGTGGGATCGTCGCGATTCGCGCGGGCATTGACGAATATCTGATGCGCGGCCGCGACGTCGGGATAGAGTCCCGCGGCGAGCGACTTGCTCATCACGCCGTCCAACAGCCTGTCGACGACCCCTTCGGTTCCCGTCAGTCGCAGCGACACGTAGTGGCCGATTAAAAGTGGTTGGCGCACGAACATCAAATCGCCGTTGATGACGCTGATCTTGAGCGCGGTCCCAATCGAAGTTCGCGGCTCGCGCGGCTGTACCGGCTCACGCCCGAGCACGTCACGTTCGGATTCCGGGGGCCGGCTCGGGGGCCGCATGCGCGACGGACGGCTGAACGCACGGCCGACGCCCGCAGAAACCGTCTTGCCTCGCACTGACGGCGTATCGGCCAACGGCGACAGCAGACTCGTCGTTCCTTTGGTCAGCAGATCGAGGTACGCCGCGAATGCGTCCTTGTATGCCGGCAGATTCCCGTGCTCGCAATCGATCTGCCAGGTACGCACGCCGGAAATGCGCGCGCTTTCGATCGTCACGCGGCCATCGCCCGCTTCGGGCGCATCGAGATACTCGAGCCCCGTCTCGCGCATGTCGTAACCGTCGGGCGTGAAGCGCGCCTTGCCCGCAACCAGCAACATTTTGGCTGTGAACGGATCGAGATCGCGTTCGAGTTGCGCGTCGAGACGCTTGCGCAGCGCGACCGCGCGATCGATCGCATCCTGCGGCGGAACACCCCACCGATACACGTTGAGCTGGATTTCGTTGTGATGCCAGGCGTTGAAATTTTGCACGGCCGCGAGATCATCGTCGGCGAGCTTCTGCCACGTCGCCCGCTGGTCGAGTCGTCGCGCGTCGTCGACGAGCGCCGCCTGGAGCTGGATGAACCCGGGCAGGCTCGCCATCAGTTGCCGCGCTTCATGGTCGTGAAAGGGCGCACCGAACGCGGCCAGCGCGTTGCCGAACGTGTCGTCCCCGGACAGCACCTGCATCGGCGCCCATGAACCGCCATTGGGCGTGCCGAGCATCACCATGCGCGCGTCCGGGTGCGCCATCAAACGTTTCCAGACGTCGGGACGCTCGAGTTGCATCGTGCGCGCGATGAGACCGCCCATCGAATGCGCGACGATGCGCACCGGCTGACCGCTCGTCTTGCGCGCCACTAGCGCCGCTTCGATCGCTTTCGCGAATCGCTGCGCCTCCTCTTCCATCGGCCGCCGCCAATCGTAGGCGAACTCGATCACCTCGTGCGTGTCGGCGAGAAAGACTTCGAGATCGTCATAGCTTTGACCAATCGCCCCGTCGGGCTCGACGCCGTCGGGTTGCCCGGATTTGTATTCGAGGCGCGCGAGGCCGTTGATGAGGTGCCAGCTCAGCCAGATCCGCGTGCCTTTGACTTTGAGATTGCTGCCGAGAATGCCGGGCAACACGAACACCGCGGGCTTTTCGCTTGCCGGCGTG
The DNA here is from genome assembly GCA_036493535.1 of Casimicrobiaceae bacterium. Classification (GTDB taxonomy): domain Bacteria; phylum Pseudomonadota; class Gammaproteobacteria; order Burkholderiales; family Casimicrobiaceae; genus VBCG01. Next base: position 34,762 of record DASXPO010000020.1, on the reverse strand, counting down.
CCGTCGCGCGCGGCGCGGGCGGCCGCACGAACGCCGGTCGACGATGTTCCCGACCACGACAGCGGCCCGACGAGGCGAAAGCCTTGCGGGGAATCCTGGCATGCGGCGTTGACACACGCTTCCGCCGTACGCGCATTGCCGAAGTAGTTGAAGTGCGAGACTTTCCCGCCCTGATCGAACAGGAACGTTGCACCCGCTGCACGCGGCGCGCCGCCGTACATCGACCGGGTTTGCACGACAAGATCGTTATCGTCCCAGTAGAAGGCGTCCGCGAGCAACGTCTTGACCCACGACGTGACCGAATCGCCTTCGATATCGCCCGAAATCACGCGCAAGTCGCCGGGAATCGCGTCGTCCACCGAATGCAGCCATCGCACCAGCGGGCTGTCGGGGATCTGCGCGGCGAGGCCCGGCAACACTTCAGGATCGGCGCGCCGCTGTGCGACCTCCCCGAGAAAATCCACGAGCTCCGGCGCAACCGGGACACCCGCCAATTCGAGCGACCACTTGAAAACGGAAACGTAGGCGTCGAGCCGTTTCGACGCAAGCAGCGTTCCGCGCGCGGGACACGCCACGCGTACGACACGCTCGACCCGGAGCTTGCGTTTGGCGACGATATCGCCCAAAGCTCTCAGCGCGTCACGCTGCTTCGCATAGGCGTCGCCCTTGAAGAATCCGAAGTCGGCGGCGGCGAGCTTCGGCTTCGCGCAAACGCGCGCCAGAACCTCCGCGACCAGGCCGCCGCGCGAGTGCGTGATCAGATGAATCCGCGCGTTCTCCGGGCACGCACGCGCCAGCATCAGCGCGTTGTCGATCGGGCTGACACCGAGCGTCGGATGGTCGAGCGCGTAGATCTGCTGTTCGTAATGATCGAAGAGGGATTCGACCAGTTGTGGATGCTGCGCCCACAGCTTGCCGAAGCTACCGCTCGTTTCCGAGAAGGTGCCGTGCACGAACACCAGCAACGGTTTGCCGTCCGGCGCCGCAGGGACTTGAGACAATGGCGATGCGCCACCTTTGAGCTTCGTCAGCGCACCCGCCGATAGGCGGTACACGCCGGCATTCACTTGTGCATCGACTTTGCGAACGACTTCCGACGCAACGAAGTTCGCGGCAGGATCCTTGCCCACGCCGGTGACGATCTCCACGGCGGAAAGCACCACGTCGCCCAACGCGCCGCGCCGTGCGCCCGGTTGCGGCAGGCTGCGCTCGAGCCCCGCCCATTGCAGGCGTGCGGGAATTCTGATTTCGCCGCCACCCGATTCGCGTGCGCCGCCTTCGCGTCGCACGGATCCGCTTTGCGCCGACATCAGGTCGCGCGCGTTGTCCGGATGCAGCACGAGCACCGGACCGCCCGCGATATGGATGACGACGACGTCCTGACCGGGCTGCGCCGTCATGCGGACATCGGCTGCGCCGTCTCTTTGCGCAGCCACGCGCACCGCCTGCTTGACCGTTCCGCGTCGCAATCCCGCCGGCAAGGGCCGCACTGCAGCGGCTGCAGCGCGGGTCATCTCGCGCGGCGCCGATGCGCCGGACACGACGAATGTGATCGGAGCTCTCTTCGCCGGGGCCATCGAATGCTCTCCCGTTGATTACCCTATCGATGCTTCGTGCAACGACCTTGTACAACGGCAAAGTCGGAACGTCTACGCTGTTTTCGGTTTCGGCTTGGCGAATTTTCGTCCGGTCCGGTTGCCCGATGCAATGGGTTCCGGTCTACTATCGATGTGCGATTCGGTTCGAAGGGAGCGCCATGATTGATTCGATCATCGATATTTTTCATTTGAATACGGTGAATCTGGCGACCGCGCAAGCCAGTGGCGTCGTTGCGGTGATTCACAAGGCGACCGAAGGCGCGACGGTGCAGGACGCCGAGTATCGCAAGCGGCGCGACAAGGCCAAGGCGCTCGGATTGTTGTGGGGCGCTTATCACTATTCTTCCGGCGTGTCGGTCACCGATCAGGTGGCGAACTTCATCGAGCAGGCAGAACCCGATGAGAACGACGTCGTCGCACTCGATTGGGAATCCAGCACCGAGGGTCCGGACATGACGCTCGACCAAGCTTGCCGCTTTGTCGAAATGATCCGGAACGAGCTGGGCCGCTGGCCGGTCGTTTATGGGGGCCGGCTGCTGCGCGAGACCCTGGGCGCGAAACGCCAGACCGTGCTCGCCAACTGTCCGCTCTGGTACAGCCGATACCGGTCCGCGCCGATCGGGATACCGACTGCTACGTGGGGAACATACACGCTTTGGCAATATACCGATGGCAACGACGGACCGATGCCGCATACGGTCAAGGGCATCGGCCGCTGCGATCGCAACCGCTTTGCCGGAACGATCGACGAGCTCAAGGTCCAATGGCCTTTTTCTCGCCGCGAGGAAGGCGTTCATCTGGGCCCCGGCGGCCAGCTGCTGATGGCGCACCATAATGCAAAAACCGAGCGTTCGCTGAACGCGCGCGTGCCCAAAGGGCGTCGAGCAACAAGCCGGGCATGATGAAGCGACTGTTGACGTTGCGACTCGCCATCGCGTTCGCTGGCTGTGCGCCGGCCGCGACCGACGCCGGCCAAACCGCGACGCTGGAGCCCAGGGATTTTCGAGGGCCGGCGGGCGCCGCTTTGGCACGCTGACATGCGCGCCTTTATCGTCCGGCCCTTCGGCACACGGGAAGGCATCGATTTCGACCGCGTCGAGCGCGAACTCGTCGCGCAGGCGCTCCAGCGACTTCGCGACCAGTTCGATATCGATGGCGGCACTACGGGGGAGTTCATCTTCCAAGGCAACATCCGTGAGGACATGTTCCGGCTCCTGGTCACCGCGGATCTGGTCATTGCCGATGTATCGCTCCATAACCCGAACGTGTTCTACGAGCTCGGCATCCGCCACGGATTGCAACAACGGCACACGTTTCTCCTGCGCGAGAAATCGACGGCGGATCTCTATCCGTTCGATCTTCAGACCGATCGCTACTTCGTCTATGACTATGCGAACCTTGCGCAAAACGTCGCGACGCTCGCCGCGGCGTTGCGCTCGACGCTCGGCGCGGACCCGAGCCGCAAAGACAGTCCCGTTTTCCAGCTTCTTCCCGCACTGAAGCCGCATGACCGCGCCGTGCTGATGCCTGTACCGCTCGACTTCCAGGAGGAAGTTGAACGGGCACGCAACGCCGGCGAAAGGGGCGATCTGCGCCTGCGGTCGGACGAAGCGCAAGGCTTCGAGTGGGAATCGGAAGGGCTGCGGCTGGTCGGCGAAGCGCAGTTCAAGCTCAAGGCGTTTCAGGGTGCCAAGGATACGTTCGAGGCGCTCGAAAAATCGTTGCCGGACGACTTGCACACCAACCTGCGGCTCGGCACGATCTATCAGAAACTCTCGTCGGCCGCTCCCGTCGAACAACGGCAGGATCTGTTGACGCGATCGGATCTGGCGATCAAGCGCGGGCTCGCGCATGCAACGTCGTCGAAGGATCGCGCCGAAGCGTATTCACTGCTGGGAAGCAATGCCAAGAACCGCTGGCTCGACGACTGGCGCGACGTCTCACCGGACACGCGCCAGAGCGCGGCACTGAGCTCTCCCTACTTGAGCGAGTCGCTCACGGCTTATCTCAAGGCGTTTGCCGAAGACCTCGCGGGCGCTTATCCGGGCGTCAATGCGCTCGCGATGCTCAAGATGCAATGCGGCGTAGCGCAGGCGCTGCCCGATGTCTGGGAAGCGAACTTTGCCGATTCGGACGCGGCGCGGGCCGCGTTGAAGGATCGCGAGGCCTGCGCCGCACGGATCGCCGCAGCGCTCTACCTCACGTCGGGACTGGATCCCGTGTTGTATGCGGAACAGGGCGAAGACGATCTCTGGTCCGCAATCGCCCGTGCCGACCTCTTGTTCATGACCATCGACAAGCCGAAGCGGATCGAAAACGCGTACAGAAAAGCATTTGCTCTTGCGCGAAACGATGCGTTCGCGCCCTCGGCCGCTCGCCGCAATATCGAGCTCTTCGAGTCGCTGGGTCTGCTGCCGGAGAACGTGAAGGCCGCGCTCGCCGCCATCGATGCGGCGCTTGCTTCGGCGTCCCAAACACCGGCTCGAGAAAGGCCGGCGCGCGTCGTGCTCTTCACCGGACACATGATCGATAAGCCGGGTCAGGCAAACGACAAAATGCGTTTTCCTTCGACGGCCAAGGCCGAAGCAACCGCGCGCGCCCTGATCGAGCAGGCATTGCGCAATGAGCTCGGACAGGCGGGCGGCATTGCGTTTGGAATTGCGGGCGGCGCCTGCGGCGGAGACATCCTGTTCCACGAGGTGTGCGCGGCGCTGGGAATACCGACGCGCCTCTTCCTGGCGCTTCCTCAGGACAAATTTCAGGTCGCGTCGGTACAACGCGGAGGCCCCGATTGGGTGGAGCGTTATCACCGGCTTTGCGAGCGAGTGCCGACGCGCGTACTGCAGGAATCCGAATCATTGCCGCGATGGCTGACCGACAAACCGGGCTACGACGTCTGGCAACGGAGCAATCGGTGGATGATGTTCAACGCGCTCGCCGCAGCTGCGAGGAATCTCACGCTCGTGGCGCTCTTCAACCGCGAGCGCGAGCCCGATGGCCCGGGCGGCACTGCGCACCTGGTCAACGACGCGCAGGCCTGGGGATTCAAGACGATCGAGGTCGACGCGCGATCCTTGCTGGACAACTGAAGCTTATTGCAGACGATATTTCAGGAGCTCGTAGGTATCCTCGTCGAGCCGGTTGCCTGACGTGGAGTAAACGGTCCGCACCGCCTTGACCGCGCGCTTGGCGTCGGGTGTATACCAAATTATTTGAAGGATGCGCACCGGCTCGCTCGCGCGCATCGACACGCTGCCGGTGGGTGCGCGGTTGCTGTTGATCTCGACGCGCATCGCCTTGAACGTGCCGGCCGGGACGGTAACCGAATCCCAGTCGACAGCGCGTCCGTGCGTCGACCAGTTGCCGAAGAACGGATCCTCGGCCGGGTAAGCAAGCGACTTCCATGCCGTGCCGGCGGAGAGAGCGCCAAGCGCCTGGATGAATGGATTGAACTCGATGTAGTAATAACCGTTGCCGCGCCGTTCGACAAAGCGTGTGTCCGGACCGAAAGATTTCGCGTCGGAGGCTTTGTCCGCGGTCGCTGCGTCGCTCATCGTCTCGCGCACCTCATGCTCCGAGACTGCCACGACCCGATGCATGTAGTTGCGAGTCGCGACGTTCTTCCACATGCTGCGCGAGCGATATTCCCAGCTGTCGCCGACGCGTGGCAACGCAGACGATGCAACCGCGACGGCCGGTGGCGCTGGCTGGGGCGTTGGCGTGGGCGCTGGTACAGGCGCCGGCGGCGCAGTCGCGATCTGTGCAGGCGGTGCCGGCATCGTCGGCGCTTCGACGGTCAGCGCACGCGTGACGGCGGCTCCCGCCGCATTTCGCGCGGTCAGCGTATAGGTTCGTCGGTTATCCGACGCGACGGCGACGCATTGCCTCGGCACCGGCTTCACGACGCCGGGCGATGGCGTGATCGTCGCGCCTGCCGCATTTTCGACGCCGTAGCAAAGCTCCACTTTGCCGTCGGCCACTTTCGCCTCGAAATTGAGAATCTTCGGCGGCGCAATGGCCGGTTCCGGCTTGGGCTGCGGGATCGGCGCGGGCTGCGGCGGTGCCGGCTCTGCCGGTTTTTCGACGGGCGGCGTGGCAGCCGCAACGTTCGGCGCAGCACCGCGTCCCTCGAGATTCACCACGGTCGTATTCGACGGCGAAGTGGAAAACAGCAAGGACGCCGTTCGAGCGCCCGGATTCTGCGCATTGAACGCGACGCTGACCGAGCAAGACGCTGCGGCCGCCAGCGTGCGCCCGCTGCACTGATCTTCGCTGAGCGCGAAATCGCCCACGGTGCCTTCGAGCTTCACGGCGTTCACGCGCAGTGGCGCTTCGCCGTCGTTGGTCAGCGTGATGCTCGATGGTGAACCGGCAACGCGTAGCGGTTGATCCTTGAACTCCATCTTTCCCGGCGACACGACGAGGTGGCCGGGTCGCGGCGCAGGCGGCTTGGTGACCTTGTTCCACGGCTGCGTCAATAGAAGCGCGACAGCCGCGATGACGACCAATGCCGCCGCGCCGATCCACGCATAGCGCCGGTCGAAGCCGACGCCCGCGCCTGCGCTCTGCGCGTCGACATTGGGATTCGGCTCGCGTTGCGGAGTGGACGCAGCTTCGGGCGCCGCCGCAACGCCTTCGCTTCGCGCCTTCTTGACGTTGAGGATCTTTTCGAGCGTGCGAATCAATTCGCCGCTCGTGGCGTCCCATTGCTTGTGGCTGAGCTCCAGGGCCTGACGTCTGACAAGCGGCGTCAAGTCCGCCGGCAAATCTTCACCGTGTGGCATCGCCGCGTTTTCGACCAGCACGGGGACGACGCGAATGCCGCGGGCGAGCGCAGCCGCCGTTTCGATCCGCACGAAATCCTTGGGATCGTCGAGCCGACTCTTGCCCGCGCTATCGGGGGCGAGCCATTCATTGCCGATGATGACGATCAGGACTTCGCACGATGCAACCGCGCGCTCGATCGCATCGACAAAATCGACGCCGGGTTCGATTCCCTCGACGTCCATGAACACACGATCGGCGCCGAAGTGGCCGGCCAGCCGATCGTAAAGACGGCCGGCATAGCCGGCCGAGTCTTCACGTCGATAGCTGATGAAGATGCCCTTCATCGCGTGCCGGACCGTCGCGGGAATGCCCGAGCGCGCTGCCTACCGCCGCACATCGGCTTGCTCACACGGCGAAAGGCCGTTGCGCTTCGAATTTTGGATTCGTTGCACCCACGAAGTAATAGTTGGGCGTCTGGTCCGACGGCATCGCCGACACAATGACATCGCGAAATTTGCGATAGCCGCCGTCGAATTTTCCGCCGTTCCATACTTTCCTGAGCGTGCCGGTGAACAAACCGTTTCGCGCGCCGTCCTGCGATGTTTGATTGTCCATGCAGCCCGAGATCAGCAATACGCTCGCGCCGACCTTGGCGCTCTCGGCCGCGGGATGCTCGTCCTGAATCTCCCGGTACAGCTTCGCGTGTGCTTTTTGCACTTTCTGGGCGACCGACGTGGGCATGGCACGGATGCGCGACCCCCCGGAAATGAAAGCGGGAATCTCGCGCAGAACGGTGCCGCTGTGACAGCTATCGGAGAGCACGACGATTCGGACGCCGGGCTTGAATTTTGCCCACAAGTCGTAAAGCTCGTCATCGATCAACTGCCGGTCGTGGCAGACCCACGTCTCGTCCATCCGGTCTTTTTCGTCCTGGTTCGTATCCTTGACCTGACCGCCGTGGCCGGAATAACTCAGAAAGAACAGGTCCCCCGACTTGAGCGACTTGGCCGCGCCCAAAATCACGTCCGACACGCCTTTGGCGGTGGCGTCCTTGGTGAGCAGCAGCGTGCTCGTTTTGAAGTTCTGCTTTTTAGCGAGATCGGCCATGTCTTTCGCATCCGCCTCGCACGCCGTGAGCTGACCATCCCATCCTTCGTACTGATTCGGATCAACCCGATTGAGACCTATATGCACCGATATGCCTTGAGCCATGATGAGCGCCCTCCTCGTTGGGTTCGTCGGAACCTGCATCGCAAAGTAAACCCCAACTGTCCGCACCTTGCAATCGGAATGCGCACCGATTATTCACCAATGAAGCAACGTCGTACATTGGCGCCTCAGCTCGAGCCCTTCGCATCCTGGACGATGACGTCGGACGCCTTCTCGCTGATCATGTACACGGCACAGGCGATGAAGGACCCCGGAATGCGGGGAAACACGGACGCGTCCACGACCCGAAGGTTGCGTGTGCCGTGCACCCTGAATCGAGAATCGACGACGGCCGTCGGATCGCTCGGCGGTCCCATCTTGCTCGTGCCGCATGCGTGATGCCCCCAGGTGCGGTCCTTGATGTACTGGCGAAGCTGGTCGCGCGTGCGGATGTCTTCGCCCGGGACGATTTCCTTTTGGATGATGTCTCCGCAGCGTCGGTTGATGTTGCGGACGGTTTCCACCCCGTCGACCACGGCCTCCAGATCGTGGTCGGCATCGCGACCTTCGAAGTAGCGGAAGTTGATGTCCGGTGTATCGCGCGGATCCGCCGAGCGCAGCGTCACCGTTCCCGCGGTGTCGCGGGTATGGGCCTTCAGGATCGCCCATGTGAAGCGGTCGCGATGTTCCGCGATGAGCGACGAGTAGCCCGGAAAGTAGCCGTCGAACGATCCGAGCAGAGCGAAGATGAAGAGGTCCGGATCCGGAAGCGCCGGCACCGATCGCTTCACCATCGATATCACGGCGCCGTTGGTTGTATACGGACCTTTGCCCGCAAGCCACTCGCGAAACGCGGTATCGGGTGCTTCCCCGGATAAAGGCGGTCGCAGCGTCATCCCTTCCATCAGCGCGAATGCGCGCTTCGTTTGAGCCACGACGGAAATTTCGTAGCGATCCTGCAAGTTCTCGCCCACGCCGCTGCGCTCGACCGTGACCGGTATTCCCAGGGGTTCGAGCTCCTGCCGCATGCCAACGCCCGAGAGCTTGAGAAGCTGCGGCGTATTGAACGCCCCTGCGCAGAGGATCACCTCGCGAGTCGCCTTGACGGTGAGACTTCGGGCCGAATCCTGCGGCTTGAAACGCGGGTCGGCACGGTACAGGTGCTCGCCGCTTAAATATTCGACCCCGATCGCCCGACGCTCGTCGTCGAATAGAACGCGCGTCGCAAGGGCATGCGTCTGAACGACAAGGCGCTCCGGACAGGCGGCCTGCACGCGCTGGATGTACTCGCGAGCACCAACGCGCCGTCCTTGGCGGGTCGTAAGCGGCATCATGCAAAGGCCCTCGCCCTTCTCGCGCGCGAACGTCCAGCTATTGGGATCGATGCCGTCTCGCAGCCGTCCCCAGAACTTGTCGAACCATCCCTGGAACGTCCCAAGCGACTCAACCACCGCTTCGAAAAGAAGCTTCTGCACGAGCTTGTCCCGCGCAATCAGCAAGGGATCGGGCACGTTGGTCGGCAGCCATCCATCGCTCCCATGGCGACTGCCGGCCGAAACGAGATATTCGCAGCGCTCGAGCCGCTCGAAATAGCCGCGCATGTTTTCGCTGTTCCACGTCGGATCACCCGTGAGCGCCGCGATGTGATCCCAATCGCTGTCGTGGGGATAGACGAGAATCATGGCGTTGTGCGCGGTGCAACCGCCGAGCGCCGCACATCGCGGATACAGGACGCCTTCGTGCTCCGGGCGATATTTCGGATCGCGCCGCTGCTGGATATCGTCGCCGTAATGGCGAACGAAGAAATTCCAGGCGAAACCCACGTCTTCGGATGCGCGCGCATGGAACGCCGGCACGGCGTACTCGTACGAAGGCTCGTCTCCGCCCGCCTCCATCAACAAAACTTTGAAGCCGGCCAAGGCAAGATTCGCGGCGAGCGGGCCGCCTCCGGCACCGGAGCCCACGATCACATAGTCGAATGCCCGATCAGCGTCGCCGGGCGCACAACGTGCTGCCTCCCCGGCCGAATCGGGGCCGCGCGCTTTGAGCAGCGACGTGCAGCCGCTTGCAAGCGCACCGAGCGCCGAGATGCAAGCGGCACAAAGGCGAAAGAATTGGCGGCGCGCCGGCCGGCGACGTGGACGCTTCAATCAATCCGACGCCATCACAGCGTCTTGAGAAAAGCGATCAGCGCCCGCTTGTCCTGATCGCTCAAACCCGGCTCCTCGCTGAAGTACTCGGTGCCGAAATAGTGACCGCGGTTGACGACGAAATCCGGGCACTTGCTCACGCCAAGCAGCGGCTCGACCAGCGGCGCAAAAGCCTTTTGCGCCTCCTCGTCCGACGCGTCTCGCGGCAGCGACTTCAATACGAGTATCGAGCGAGCGATCACATCGAAGACCTTTTCCCTTTGCTCGAGATCGATGTTCGAGATCAAGTTGATCGGCGTGCCCTTCGGGATCGGCCCGAGCTCGATGCCGCCTTCGCTGAAGAGCCACGGCTTAAGCGTACTCAGTGGGCCGACCAGCGGCTGCAGGAAATCCGGCAGATACCCTTTGGGAACGCGCAGGTACGTCTTCTCCGGCGTGACGTCGATCCTGCCCGGAAGTTTTTTGCCCGATGCGGTCGCATAGATCGGGTCCTGACCGCGCTTTTCGGGCCACAGCAGTTGTTCGATTCCACTGTCGAACGATTTCATCCGATCTTCGACCGAACCGCTCGGGTAGAAATCTCCCAACGAATTGTTCAGCAGAAACGGCGCCGACGACCAAAGACTGATGAGCGACGGCGGACGAATGTAACCGCGGCCACCTGCCGGCATCGGATATTGCCGGGGCGCGCCGGTCAGCGGATGGTGGACGGTGATGTTGCCCACCGACGGCAGATTCTTGTAAGTGGTCGACGAAAAATTGTCCCAGATATCGCCCGCGAGCGCGTTGGTCGCCAGTGACGAGCACGCGTTGGTTTCGAGCAGCGTAATCGGCACGCGCAGCTCGGTGGAAAAATAGTTGTCCGCCTGGAAGTCGTCTGCCAGCGCGATCTTCGTCATCGCGCTCTTGAACTCACCACCCCTCGTCCATTGCCAATAGGCGTTCCAGCAGTTGAGATAGCCGGACCCACGGCACGCCTCGGGCTGGAAGAATCGAAACGCCTGCTCCGGAAGCTTGCTCGAATGGCAGCGCGCGCAACGCTCCGCAAACATCGTTTTGCCGCGATCGAGCTCGGACCTACCCGCCGTGAGATAGGCGGCGCCGCCGGGGGCGTTCTTCAGCAGGTCCGGTTTAGTGGTGGCGAGAAAGAACAGCGCGACGTTCCCGCTCTGCGCCTCGGTGGCCTTCCAGTAGCTCGAATTCTTGTCCGCAACGGCGATCTCGAACGGCGTGAACTTCCTCCCGCCGACGAATGGCTTGAAATGCTCGAGCCATTCCTCGCTGAACAAGCCGATGTTGACGTAGACGCGGTTCAACGCGCCCAACGGGCCGACCGAATCCGATCCGTCCTTCAGCACCCGCGTTGTCCACACGGTGCTCGGCGGTCGATAGAACTGCGTCAACGGGCCGGACGAAACGTATTTGTTGAGCTGCTCGTTGTTCAGCTCTCCGCCCGCCAGTTGTTCCTGCCCCGCCTTCAGCGCCAATTCCATCCGCGCGCCGAAGTTGTAGAGCGAATTCATCGAGCGCGGATTGTTGATGTAGTCGGTGGAGACGAACGACGTATCGAGCGCGCCCGGACGCGACGTGTGGAACAACTGATAGGCGAAGCTCGTCGGATCCCTCTGCCAGACGAAAATCCGATCGACCCAGAAATATTGCGCGCCCGGATTGGAGTTCAGGTTTTCCCATTTCGGATGTTCCGGATCTTTGGGCGGGTTGCTCGGATTCGGCCCGACGTGGCAGAAGCCGCACGACATGCCGACTCGATACGGTTTCACGAGCTTCTTGTCGTTGTAGTACGTCTCGTCCGTGTAGTAGCGCTCCGGATCCCAGCGCTTTGCCGCCGCCTCGTCGAAATCGGGATTCGGGAACAGACGCAGTCCCACGATTCCGGTGGCGTAACCGTAATACGACCCGACGGGCACGCTGTTGCCGCGGGCACCGATCCTGACGCCGGGATACTTCGTTTCGTTCTCGAACGGATCGGCCGGACAGTCCGCGCTCCGCGTGTCCAGCCACAGGCCGAAACGATCGTTGCGCGGGCCGGTCCCCTTGTCGAAACAAGGCTCGTTCACCAGTCCCAAGTAATGCCAGCGATTGTCGCGGCTGTACTGCTTGATGCTCGGATGATTGGAAAGGATCTTGAGAAAATCGAGAATGCCCGCGCTCTGCACCGAAAGGTTGTCCCACAGCCGATCATTCCCACCGGTCCACACGATCCAGTTATTGCGGCCGAGGACGGCAGCGGAAACGGCTTGCTCGGAAGTAATGCCGGGAACGTACGGGAAAAGCGCCGCCGCGACCTGCGCCGGGTCCTTGGTCGCGCCGTAATCCATTTCGCGGAAATAGTCCTCGTTGGCGCCTGGAAGGCTTTCCGCCGTCCGCCCGACGCACTTCGCTTCATCGAGAACGCGTCCCGAGCCCGATCCGCACGACGAGCCCAATGGAATCGTGCTGCAACAGGAGAGGATCAGGATCACCAATCCTGCACGCAACAACGCGGTGAGCGGAGTTCCCTTTTTCATCGACCGATCCTCACGATGATCACGGCAGTCGCGAACGCAACGGGAACGGCATTGTCCGCGAATTCGAACTCGTGGGCTACAATGTCCTCGACGTGCGCTGTTGTGCGAATCACTGCATTTTCCCGACGAGGTCCTCGACATGACCTACGACGTGCCGCAGTTGCTGACGCTCTCGCAAGCTCAACTCGACGAGCTTTTCATGAACAGTCCCGCCGGCGATATCCCTGATGGCGAAGCGAAGGGAACCGCCATCATCGCGCCTGGCACGAAATACACGGCGGAGATTGCCGAGCTGATCAATCACTTCGGCTGGCAAGGGAAGGTCTTCGACGCCAAGCGCGGGATGCTGAAGAACCGGATATTGCTGTTCGGCATCCAGGCGATCATCGCCAAGGTCTATAAGGGGCCGAGCTGGGTCGACGGCAAGGAATGCGTCGTGCTCGATTACTCGGAGACATCGCTTGTCGCGCAGCGAATCCGCGACGAAATCCGGCTGATCGGACCGGCGCGGTATTTGGGCGTCGTATTCTGGGACAAGAAGCGGCTCATCCATTTCGCGCTGCAGTTCTGATGATTCAGGCGGGCCGGACCCGCGTGAAATAACGCAGCGCGCGCAGTCCCGGGAGAAAGAAGTACGCGCCACCGCGGACGTCCACGAACTGCGGTATTCCCGATATCCGTCGCCTTAATCCGCCGTCGCTCGGAATCGTGAAGCGGCCTTTGCCTGGACATCCCGCGATCGCCGCGGGATTGCCGACCGCTGCGTCGTTCTCCTCGGTCAAGCCGGAAAACTTGCTGTTCATCGTCCAGGCGTTCTGGACGAATTCGAACTGGCGCGACAGGTTCGCATTGAGACATATGAAGTGCAATCCGCGCTCCGACTCGTGCGCCGGTTCTGGCGCAAGCGCTTGCTCGGGCACGAGCTCGTCGCCGTATTCGCGGCCGCGGCGCAAAATGCGATGGAATCGCACCGACGACGTCAGATCGTCGCGAAAGCCATTGCGTCCGAACCCAACGTTCGCAACGACGCGTGCCAATCCTGTGCGCGGTCGTCCGGCGTAGTCGGCGTTGCGCGGATTGGCGCGCCGGATGTGCGCACCGATTGGACAGGCGATGCCGGTCGGATCGCCGTCGTAGGTGAACCGATTCTGGCGGATGTCCTGCTCTCGCGCCGCGATACCGACAATGGGGTGCTGCGCAATCGTGACCAAAGGCTCGCCGTCGCGCGTGCGGCCGACCATCGCGGCTCCAAGCTTTGCGGCCTCCGTCAGATCGCCGTTTGTTTGCCCGGCAAGGAATTGCCAGAAACCACGCACGTCCTGGCGCAGTTGGCGCATCACCAGATACGTGCCGTTACGCCCGACGTCCTTTCGGTCCGGCGTGTCTTCCGCCGTGAGCAGTCCTGAGCTCGCGACGTCGGCGTCGATCAGCGGGCGTTCGGTGTACTTGCCGTACTCGTTGCGATATCCGAGCGCGAATTCGCCGAGCGCAACGCGATTGCCGTAATCGACATGAGGACCCAAAGGATCGTATTGCTTATACCAATCGATCTCGGGTTGACTGATGCCGTCCCGGAATCCGAACGGCTCGTGGTCATCGAGACTCGACGTGGGCAGACATTGCACGCATTCGAATCCATCTTTCCAATCGGCAGCGTCCATGAAACGTTGCATGAAGCCGTCGAGAAGGTTGGCCTTGGCGAAGAACATCGCCACCAAGTGCGGCACGCGGGCAGCATCGCCGCCCCATGCCCATCGGGACGGCGCGTCGCTTTCCACGTCGCCCAGACGGCGTGACCGGCTCGACTCCGTCATCCCCGACACGAACTCATGCGAAAATCCGCCGACGACCGACGGCGGAACGCCCAGCGCGGTCAGACCCGTCGCGGTGAACGCAACTTGCACCGCGGTCACAGGGGCCTCGGGCATCTCGACGGCGTTGGCGATCGGTGCGGACGCGAGCCACGACCGCGCGGCCGCCATGTTTCGAATCCGTGCGAGGACGTAGCACGCTTCGGTCAGCGCGCCGTAACCGAAACGCAGCAAACCCTGTGTGTCTTCGTCGTCGACGACGCTACGCGTCATGAGTTATCCCCCCCGAAGTCGCTTCGCGACCCCCCCACAGGGGGCGAGAGCCTTGGGGCGGCCTGCGGTGCTCATTTGGACCCCCACGCTCGCGGCTTCGCCGCGTCGCTGCCCCCAACGGGGGCGTAATTCGCACCTTGGGGCGGCCCTGCGGTGCTCATAGCAACCCCATCCACTCGCGCGCGGCAGCCTCGCTCATCGACGGCAGCTCGATGCCATCTCGGATCCGTCCATTCCTTTCCAGATCGACCGCGGTCAGATCCGGATAGGCCGCGTACCAGACCTCCGTCGGCAGCTGATGGCGCCGCAGGTATTCCTTGAATTTGCGCTCGTCCTTGCACCCATCGCAAAGGAGCCAATTGGCGCGGGGATAACCGATGCCGTTGCTGAACACCACATTGAGCCCGAAGCCGACCTTGTTGATGAAGTCGTCCATATAGCTTTCGAGACTGCCGTCGTAGTTGCTGAGAAACAGGATCCGCTTGTTTTCGTCGATCCAAACCCAGCGCGCGAAATGGATCGTGCGCACGCGGGCGAGGCGGCCGCGCGTGTAAAGATGCCGTGCGCTCCAATCGATGATGACGAGAACGAATGTCACGGTCCACAGTCGGACGATGCCGGGCTTCACGGCGCCGAGCGCGCTGAATTGATTGCTGACGTCGTGATCTTCGAGCGCAGCCAGTTCGTCCGAATGTGCCTGATCGACGCGGAAACACATCTCGGGATCGCTCTTTTCCAATCGGCGAAGGCGAATGAGAACGATGACGCCGACGACAATCAACAACGGCGAGAACAGCAACAGCAGCAATGGGACGCCGATCAAGTTCAGCGCATTGGCGATCCACCAGCCGAGCGGAGTGGACGCCTCGGGGGTCAGCGCAAGGCGTCCCGCCGAGCGCTCGCCCTCGACGAATTGCCGCAACCTCGCGTGAATCTGTTGCGGCGGCAGCCCCGCGAGATCTTGCGCATTGCCATCCGCGTAACGCTCGAGGCCTTCGCGCAACGCCGCATCCTCGCGCGCGCGGCGCACCGTGCGGCCTCGCCAATTGACATAGTCCGCCGCCGAACGCCGCCGGTGGCGCTTCATCCATTCGAGCAGATCGTCGCCGGCCGAAAATCCCTCGCAACACGAAAAAATCGCGTTCAGTCCCTTGCCGGCGTCGGTTGCGAGCCGCTTCAGAAAATCGTCGGCATCGCCGTCCACGTCGCCGAGAAAGGCGAGATAGATCGGATACGCGTTACGCGGCAAAGCATGGGCGCGAATATCGTCGAGCGTCTGGTCGTCGACGACGAGCAGACGGGCGAAATGGAGCGTCTCGAATGCACCAAACGGGATGAGCGCGTTATCGGGCTTTGCGCGGCCGGGCGCATCGTTCATCGATGCAAGCAACGCGCGAAGGTCCGCCTCGCGTTCTGCATCGATCGGTGCCACCACCATGAAGCTCGATTGCGGCGTCATCGCGCGCTACTCGAAGACCTCGTCACCCGTCGGCTCGTAGCGCGGCGCCTGGTTCATCGAATGGCGCAGCTCCGAAAGCATCCAGTACATCTGCTTTCGGGCACGACTCTGATTCCCCAGCGGTCGATGCTCGGCGATGCAATGCCACGGGTTGTAGGAGAGGCGCCGGGCAAACGCCGTTTGCGCGGGAGAATCGAACTGCTGGCGAGGCAGCCGCAGCGTGGCAACCGAAATGCGTGGCGAGAGTCTCTCGGGCCACAGTACCGCGTTGTTCTCGATCGGCATCAAATGCGGATCGGTTTGCAGCTGCAGGCGAATGTCGAACTCGACGTCACCGGCGGTGAGCGCCGCAACCATCGCGTTGCGCAGGTAATCGTCCGGAGGCCGGAACGGGAGCCGCGGTATCCGCGTCCTCTTGTTCGACTTCGGCCACACCGAGTATTGCATCGCCTGCCCTTCACCTAGTAGATAGGGCACGCAACTGAAATACGGAGCCTCGAACGGACTGCTCTGCGTCTTGATCCACAGCGACTGCATGATGAGATCGAGCACGTGCGAACGATGGAAATTGACGAAGTAGAAGATCGATGCGTTCTTCACGCTTTCGATTTGCAGTTGCGCGTTCGCGTCGGTGTCCGGGGTGACGAACGTCGGGGGCGACACGCCGAACATGTCCTGCGTGAATTTCTCCTCGTCCATCAACTTCGGTCCGGGGACGCCCATGAGCTTGATGCTGATGCTCATGAAGCCCACGTCGTCGATGTCCGGTGTGATGTAGGGGCCCGGCCCGGAAAAGCGCACCCACGCGCGGTAGGTACGCGGCTCGGCGAATATTCCGCGCCGCAGATTCGGCGCGAGATCATCGTGCACGATGAACTCGCCGCGGACGATGCCATGGGTCTTCGTATTGCCGCCGCGCTCGAATCCGCCGGGCTTCCACAAATCGCGCATCTGCGTTTGAAAGCTCGAGATGATCGAAGCCATATGAGCTGCTTCGTCGGGAATCGGCTTTTCTTCGGCAATTCGCAGACCTTCGTTCCGCCGCTTGCGATTGATGAGCCACGTCGTGAGTCGCGCGAGCGGATCGCGCAGCACGGCGTCGAACGCCGGACGGAAAAAAGGATCGAACCGGCGTTCCAGATGCACGAAGAACAGGGAGAGGTCCGCCAGCCAGTTCAGAAATAACGATCCGGTGTTGGCGCGCGGCACCGGTCGACTGACGTTCGAGTTGAGCGCGGGAACCGCCTGCATGGACTGGGTCCTGACATCGGCGGGCGGGATTTCCGGTAGCGAAGCCATGCGAATCTCCTCGGCCAGCCCTGCGCTTCAATAAAAACTGCGGCGCATCAAGCGATCGTGCCGCCGCTCGAGCTCGATTCAGTGAGGAACTTTTTTGAGCGCGAGATAGTGTTTGCCCGCGCTGATGAGTAAGCTGGTGGTGTTCGTGACCCAGTCGGCTCGGGTCTTCTTCCACTGCTCCCAGCCCTCCGGAAAACGCTTGTCCACGAACATGACGTGAACGTCGGACGCGGCGATCGCGGGCTCGCCGTTGATCTCTCGCGCGTCGGGCCTGTGGGCGAGAAACGCAAACAGCAAACCAAATTCGCCGGCGGAGCCGACGAGATTGTCCTCACCGAGCAACCGGGTCAGCTTTTCCTCGAGAACGCGATTCGTCGCAGCCGCTTCTACTTGTGAACCTACCAGCCGCTCCATCAATGCCGGGCCGACAGTTAGGACGAATGATCCCAAGTCGTGCGCAAGCAACTCCGCCACATTCGTTCCGAATACTTTCGACTGGGGATCCTTGATCAGATTCTCTGCGATGAATTGGCCGACGTCGGACCGCTTGATGAATCCGTCCCGAGCGCGACGGATAAGTCGCTCGAATTCCGGCTGGCTGAAGCGGCCCGAGTCCAAGACACGCGGATCGCCCTGGAGCACCCCACTGTGCCCGGGGTGCGAGCCTTGCGAGCCGGGGAACTCGAGCGAGAACAATCCTGCGGATGCCGGTCGATCGAGCCGGCCCGAGGCGCCGCGCATGAATGCATGGTTACCCGTCGCAAAAATTACGAGCAAGTCTCCGAGGTCGCCGCCGCCGGCGTTACCGAGGCTCCGCACGTCCTCGATATCGGCCAGCGGATTGTCGGCGTCGTTGCGCACGGGCAGACGGCCGGTGGCGACCGCGGCGCCGATGAAAGGACACGTGGCCTTGGTCTGCACGATGCCGTTTCGAACGAAGTCACTCAGGTCGAGGACCTGCGCGAAGGATGACGTGCTCTCGACGGGTGCGCTCATTTCAGCCGCTCACTTTGAAAAAGAACGGATCGATCGACACGTGCACCGGTGTTGCATTGTCGACGTCGAGCAGCGTATTCGTCGTGAAGTTGGCATTGCGCTGGTATTGCACGCCTTGCGGGAAATTGGCTTTGCGCGGCGCGTTGCTGGTCGAGAAGACGCCGTAGAAGTCCTTGCCGACGGCCGTTAGATGATCGTAATCGCCGAGGTAGGGATCGAAGGCTTTCGGTGGATCGTTCGCCGCCACCGTGGCCAGCGTCATCGCGCTCCAGCTACTCGCATTCTTCGACGATTCGAACTTCGTCACCCAACGCGCTGCCGCGCCCGTGCCCGTCAACTGCTGATAGAGCATTCCGACGGTGCCCGCGCTATTGACGGCGAGCGCGGGATTCAATGCATTGCGGATTTTGCGAACGTCCGCCGACCAGGTAAGCCCGCGATCCAGCGAGCGCACGAGATGCAGAACATAGTCGGCGCCTTCGTCGGCGTTGTATGCGACGTACACGTTGGCGCTATTGGTCGCGTCGACTGCGATGGCCACATCGCCGCCCGTCCGTTGCAATCCCAGAAAGCCGTTGAAATTGAATTTGACGTTTTGTGCGACGCGCATGCCCACCTTGCTATCGCCCGGATCGACGAGCGCGGTAAAGGGGTTCGAGCCGGTGCCACCCTGGTCATCGCGGACGAGGACGATGTCGGCCACGCCCGCTCCCGTCGTGCCGTTGAACGTGCGCCACGAATGAAAGAGCGCGTAGACGGTGCCATCCGCGTGGATCGCCGGTCGGACCGGCGGGCCGTCCTGACCCGACGTGGCACGCTTTTCGATGCGCACCGACGAGAACGTCGGCGCGGCCTTCCCCGCGTCGAGCGATTGATCGAGCGTGGCGGTGTGACCGCCTGGCGAGCTGAAATCGTTATCGCCGACGTAAAGACGATCCTTGCCCTTGTCGGCGCCCGCGGCCACGGTGACCGCCTGGACGTAGGGCTGGTCGACGCCCTGCCCGGTGCGATCCACGAGCACTTCCATCGTTGTCGCGCTTTGGAAATCAACGGCGCGCAGGATGTTGAGGCGCGTCTTGTTCCCCGGGAACGGCAATCGGATGATGCCCGCGTACAACCGATCGCCCGCCGTCGAGAATGCAACGGTGATGTCGGCGGTCATCGAGCCATCGGGCGCGCTGCTCGGCACGATGGCGTTGAGGCTCCACGTCGTGCCGCCGTCGCTCGACACATAGATCGGCGCAACGTCGCCGCCGGCCGGGTCGGGCGTGAATGCCGATCCCGCGATGTGAAGCGGATTGGCCGGGTTGACGGCGATCGTCGGCTCACTGTCCTGATTCTCTTCACCGCTCAGCGATCGGGGAATCATGTTGACGACGACGACCTTCGCAGGCGCTTTCTTCGCTGGCGCTTTTTTGGCTTTCGTTTCCGTCGCTTTTGTTTTCGTCGCTTTAGTCTTGCGCGGCTTTGCTTTCTTCCCCTTTGCTTTCGGCGCGGATGCCGAGACCGTCGATGTGTGCGCGCGCTTCTTGACGGATCCTCCTTTGGCGCGGGCCATGGTCAGCGCTCCTTGCCGCGAGTCGACTTGGCGTCGATCGATGCGCGAATGCGCTCGGGCTGCGTGTAAGGATGAAAATCGTCCGGATGCAGCGCGGTGTACACCTCGACTTCCTTGTCTGCTTCTGCCGGTATCGACGCGCCGCGCGTGCGTGTGTCCACGCGATCCGATTCCTTCATCTTCGACTTTTGCAAAACGAAATAGCCCTGCTGACCGGCGTGAAATTTGGGCGCCTTGAACCACCGCACGTCTTGGCTCGACGGAAAGAGCACCGACACGCGGTCCGCTGCGTGCTCTCCTTTGTGCACATCGGCCACTTGCACGACAGCCTCGCGCCATTTCGGATCGTGCTCGCTTACCGGCTTGCCCGCGACATCGACGCTGCCGCGTGTCGCGCGAACCTGGGGCTCGCTTCCTTCGGGAAGCTTCACGGCAACCACCGTTCCCGATACCACCAAATCGGCATCGTTCACGCGATCCTGCAATTCGCGATCCGCCCGATGGGCGACCGGATCGCCGCCACGCGCGAGCAGCGGCGCGTGCGCACGCTCGAGAGGCTCTTGCGTGACGGCACGCAGCGCAACGGTGTCACCGAAGATCCAGCCTGCGGCGTGGAACACGAATGTGTCTCCAGCGCTTGCCTTGACCCGCTCGACCAGTTGTACCGTGAGATCCATGCCCGCGAGATGACGCAGATTCGCCGGCGCTTCCAACACCTGGTCCACGTGCACGACGGCCGTATGGGCGTCGACTGGGACGCTCCTCATCAACGCGGCCTTAACCTTCTTGACCGTGCCCTGAAAAACGAACGTCGCCTTGGGTTCGGGACTCGTTTTTGCGGCTTTCGCCATGATGAATCTCCCTCGATACCGGACGAAATGGAGCTCGCCTCGCTAACAGGCGGACGATTTCAATTAGAGCGCCGCTATGAGATGCGGCTACGCGGTCACGCTACGCCAACAAGCGCTCGAGCAAGCAAACGCCGTCTCAGGATCCGGGGCGTTTCGAGTTTCGCTTCCTGCGCCAGGCGGCGATGATCGCAATGCCCGCAAGGGGTATCGCGAACAACAGAAGCTCGAACATTCCATTGCCTCCGTCTGGTGCGAAACCAAACAGCCGCTCGATGAAATCCATGTTCGTCTCCCTTGCGTAATCGACTGCAGGAGCAAAAAACGTAGAAAACTCCGGCGATGATCGCCATCGTCGTGCACCCCGGCCGAACGATCCGGTCAGGTAATTCTTTCAGATTCAGTTGTAGAGTTCAAGCGCGAGCACCGAATAATATTCGCGCCGAAGCCCACTCGAGCGAGCAGCGTGATCACCGCCGCGAGTCCGCCAAGCGATGCGCTGACGAGATTCGGGACACGCGAATTTTCGGCAGGCGAAACCTCGATTACACGGCAGCAAAGAACGCCCTATTGAGGCGATAGTGTCCTGGCACTTTCGGCGATTTCGATGCGAGGCTCCGTAAGCCGCACGACGACATTCGAAGGGAGATCGACCATGACGACCCAGTCGCTGTTCATCAGCCACATCTCGGAAGAAGCCGATATTGCGGCGCTCCTCAAGAAGATGATTCAGGACGATTTCCTGGGCCTGGTGACGTGTTTTACGTCATCGGATATCGGCAGTATCGGCGCCGGTGAGAATTGGCTGACCTCGATCGAGGGCGCGATGAGCGAAGCCAAGGCTGTGATTGTCCTCTGCAGCAAGGCCTCCGTACACCGGCCTTGGGTGCAGTTCGAAGTCGGCGCTGCGTGGATGAAAGGTGTACCCATCATCCCGGCCTGTCACTCGGGAATGAAGGTCGACGAGCTGCAAATGCCGCTGTCGCTCCGTCAAGGCCTCGAGCTCGGCTCGGAACCGGGACTCACCAGGCTTTACGACGGCGTAGCGCGCGCGCTGAAAATCGATCGGACGCCGCGAATCGCGGAATTGCCCGAGAGACTCCGGCGGCTCAAGGAGATCGAAGATCGCTTCCGCCTGAGCCAGATCCAGCAGTTCGAGCTCTTTGTCGACATCGTTCTCCCACCGCCCGGGCGCCTCGAAGGCGACACGATTCCGGACGACGCCGCGATCGAACTGGGCGAAACCTCACTGCAGCTGTTCGGATTTCTCAGCGGCACTGGGCTGACCTGGCGCGATATCGTGAGGGCCGCACGAAAAACACCCGATACGCGCTGGCTGCGGCAGCTACAGCGCTGCATCTATTTGGCGAGCAACAACGAACGATTCCGTCCGGTCCAAGCGGTTTATCACACAGAAGGCGGGTCGTATCAGCCGCAGCTATCGAAGCGCGAAGTTCACGCGAATGGCGCGACGCGCTTTCATGTGCACTTCGTCGACACCGTCGTCGCGCCGTTGACCGAGGTAGCGAACGAATTCGGTCTGCTCGCGACGCTGCTGAGGCTCGGCCTACGCTTTCGCTACGAGGTGATCGAGCGCTTCCGAAAGCTCGAGAGACCCATACGCGCTGGGGGCGCGCCCAGTTCATCGGAGGCGACGCTGAAGCAGCTGCGCGACGCGATCGAGGTCATCGAGAATGACGCGCTGTCGCGCGGCGCGGAAAAGATGGATCGCGATGCCGTTATGGCACTCTTCGAACGGAAAGACGACTACGACACCATGGCGGAGGTACAGGATTCCTGGGACGAAGCCCGTGCATTGCTGTTTCGCGGCGATCCGCCGCTCTCGATGCCAGAAGTCATCGACGTGCTCGCACAAATGCGCCGGCTGAACTTCCACTTCATGAGGATCGGAACCCGCCGCTTTCACGAGATGGTGAGCAAGCGCTGGGACGGCGGCGACGCCGCGCAGGAGCCGCGAACGGAGAAAGTCGACTGCGCCCTGTCAACGATGTGACGGGACCGGCGCAGCGGCGGCGATCAGTTCCTCTTGTTTGAGCTCGTTCCAAAACGCGGCCGGGATCGCCGCACGACAATGCTCAAGATCCGCTAGCGCCTCGGCTTCGTTGCGGATGCCGGTCACGACGCTGGCGACCGCAGGGTGCGCGAGCGGAAACTGTAGCGCCGCGGCGGCAAGCGCAACGCCGTGACGCGCGCACACGGCTTCGATCCGACGCGTACGCGCCATGATTTCCTGATCCGCTTCCCTATAAAAAAATGTCGCGCCGGGTTGCGCGCCGCTCGCGAGAATGCCGGAATTGAACGGCGCCGCCATCAGCACCGAGATCCCGCGGCGCTGACAATCGGGCATGAACGTGTCGAGCGCCGTGTGATCGAGCAAGGTATAGCGTCCCGCCAGCATGAAGCAATCGAAGTCGCCGTCGGCGGCGAAGCGCAAGAGGATGCTCCAGTCGTTGACGCCGACACCGAAGGCCTTGATCGTTCCCGCGCTGCGCAAATCGACGAGCGCGCGATGCGCACCGCTCATCGCTTCGCGATAACGCTGCTCGACCAAATCGCCCTGCCAGCGCCGGTTGACGTCATGGATGAGCACGATGTCGATCGCGTTGGTGCCGAGCCGCTGCAGGCTGTGCTCGAGCGAACGCATCGTGCCGTCATGGCTGTAGTCGAAGGCGACCTCGAACGGTGCAACGCCGCCGGCGACCGGCCTTAAGAGCCGTCCGACTTTCGTGGAGAGGACAAGCGACGAACGATCGACGCTGCGCAGGCACGTGCCGAGACGATGTTCGGCAAGACCCAAGCCATAGAACGGCGCGGTGTCGAAATAACGCAATCCCGCGGCGCAAAGGCGCGTGAACGTCGCGGCGATCGACGCGTCGGTGTCCGCGACGTCCCTGCTGCCGAACGGCGCGGTGCCGACGCCGAGCAGCGACACCGCGACATCGCGTCGTCCGATCTGCCGCATCGCCGCCGGATCGTAGCTCATGACGATGGCCGCGCGCGTCGGCTCGTCATGTTGTGCACGTGAACGTGCGCGCCGCTGGCAATCTCGACCGTTGCAACGCCGATATATTCGCCGTACTTGCGAATCATGGCGCCGGACGACAAGCTGCGCAGCGCGAATTTGTGTCCGAGCGGAATCGCGTCTCGCACCGGCGCGCGGTGCAGCGTCCCCTGCTGGCGTACTTCCACGGTTTCGCCGTCCGCGATGTCGCGCAACGCCACCGCCACATCGTCGTCCGGATGGATGACAAGCGCGTCCCACCCAACCGCACGCGAACGCTCGCCCGATGCCACGATCACGCCCGCGGAAGCCGCACTTCGACGCCGGCCGCCTCTTCGCGCAACTTGAGGAGTGCGCCGACATCGTGATCCTGGAGGCCCTTCTTCAAGCCTTCGTCGAGGCTTTCGAAAGCTGCGCGGCCGACCGGGGCGGAAACGCCGAGCGCTTCGACCATCCGCAACGCGAGCCGGCAATCCTTGTGCGCGAGCTTCATCATGAAGCCCGGTTGAAAATCTCCGGCCAGCGGACGCTTCGGCAGCGCGATGGCGAGCGCATTGTTCCAGGCCATCGTCGTGCGCAAGACGTTCAGCATTGCGTCCAGCGCGAGCCCGGCCTTCGCGCCCGACACGAGCGCTTCGATCGACGCTTCCGATACGGCGGTCGCGAGCAGATTGTTGATCAGCTTCATCGTCTGTCCGGCGCCCAGCTCACCGCAATGGAAGAAGTCGGTTCCCATGCACTCGAGCACCGGGCGGCACCGGGCGACGGCTTCGGCCGATCCGCCGGCCATCAGCGTGAGCGTCCCGGCGATCGCCGCGTCGGCGGTTTTTCCGACCGGACAGTCGACCATCGTCGCGCCGCGTTCGGCAATCGCTGCGCCGATTCGGCGTGTCGTGCCCGGATCGATCGTGCTCATGTCGATGTAGATGGCGTCGCGTTGAATGCCCGCGACGATCCCGCTGTCACCCAGCGCCACGCGCTCGACATCCGGCGCATCGGGCAGCATCGTGATCACGACCTCGCTCGCGGCGGCGACCGCCTTAGGCGTAGTGGCTGAATGGGCGCCGGCGCCGACGAGCTCTGCGACCGGCGCCGGCTGCGTGTCCGCGACCACCAATCGGTGGCCTTTGTTCAAAAGATTGCGAGCCATCGGCTTGCCCATCGTGCCGAGCCCGATAAAGCCTACGTTCATGACGCCTCGCTTCAAGATTGTTGCAGGGTGATCAGGAATGTTCGCGCCACCGCGGCATGTCCCAGACCGGCGGCCCGCGCAAATCGGCTGCGTCGCGCGCCTCGAACTGCGCAGCGTCCGGCTTGCGACCGCTCTTGTCGTACGCGGCGCGCACCGTTGGCGCCGCAAGCGCAAACCCGTCGCGCACCTGTGGCCACGCGAGCGGTTTCGGGATCATCCGCCCTTCGACCATGAACTTCGATGTCTCGAGTAACGCCAGCGCATCGCCTTCGGTCGGCCAGCACCAGCCGCGCTTGAACAGCACTTCGTCGCCGACGACTTTGCTGCCGAGCTTCGGATCGAGCTCCCAGTATTTCTTCGATAAGTCGGATACCGCCCCGGGATCCATCGTCGAAAGCTTCGCGATCGCGTCCTGTTGTGCGAGCACGAACGCGGTGACCACGGCCGGATCGTTCTTCACGACGTTCGCCGTTCCGATCCAGAACGACCGATGCAGGTAATAGCCGTCGGGATAAAACGGCGATTGCTTCACCGACGGCAGAAGAATCCCGGCACCCTCGCCGGCGGGACCCTTGTAATGGCCTTCGGTATAGCCGAACGAATTCATGATGCCCACGGTGCCGAGCTCCACATTGGCCTTGAGGAACGCCGGATAGATGAGCACCGCGGCATCCATGCCTGTCGGGATCGTCGCGGCCTGTGCCTGCGTCGGCGTGTTGACCACGTTGATGTTGTGCGCACGGGGATCGGGATTGCCGAGCTCGAAGCGCAGCCACTGCGACAGCACGTTGTACGGATCGCCGCCGAGCAACGCACCGACCGTCTTGCCTTTCAGGTCGGCGATATTGCGAATCGGCGAATCCTTGCGCGTGCCGAGCACGAAGCGAAAATGTCCCTCGCCGACGGTGATCAACTGAATCGGCTGACTCTGCGCGATCAAGCGCACGATCGGCGTATTGCCCCACATGCCGAAGTCGAGATTGCCGGAAACGAACGCCTCGACCATCGGCAGCGCCGAAGGATAGTCGCGATAGTCGACGGTAACGTCGTAGCCGGCGTCCGCCGCGAAGCGCTCGAATGTCTTGTTGCTGATCATGTACTGCGTCACCGGCGAATTGCCCGCGGCCCACGGTTGACGCCCGACGGACACCTTGAGCGTTTTGCGCTGTGCCGTGACGATGGCCGGCGCGGCAAGCGTCAACCCTGCCGCACTCGCTGCTGCGATGAAACGCCGTCGCGACGTTCTCTTGGGATCGTTTTCAGTGGTCATTGCGCCTCCTTAGAATGAAACGTTCAAGTGACGGTCGCGCGATACGCTTCGTCACGAATGAGACTCCAGATATGCTGGCACAGCGCCTGCGATTTCGGATCGGCGCGCGTCGCATCGCCGCGCGGTCTTGCGAGTGGGACGTCGATGACGGCCTTGAGTCGGCCCGGATGCGATGTCATTACCGCGACGCGGTCGGCGAGAAACACCGCTTCGTCGATGGCGTGCGTGATAAAGACGACGGTGCGTCGCTCGGCCGATGGCCGATCCTGGCCCCAGATGCGCAGCAACTCGTCCTGCAGGATGATGCGCGTCTGCGCGTCGAGCGCGGCAAGCGGCTCGTCCATCAACAACACGTCGGGTTCGTTCGCAACGAGCCGCGCGAGCGCGACGCGCTGGCGCATGCCGCCCGAAAGCTGATTGGGATACTTGTGCTCGGAGCCTTTGAGCCCGACGAGATCGATCGTGCTCCGCACGCGCTGTTCGCGCGCGGCTGCGTCGAGTCCGTTGCCCGCAGGACCATGGCGCAGTCCGAATTCGACGTTGCCCCAGACGGTGTGCCAGGGAAACAACGCATAATCCTGGAACATGACGCCGCGCTCCGGGCCCGGGCCGCTGATCCGATTTCCATTGAGCGATGCCGTGCCGCTCGTCGGCGACTCGAGGCCCGCGAGTAGATTGAGAATCGTCGTCTTGCCGCAGCCCGATGGACCGACGATGACCAGAAATTCGCCTTGGGCGACGTCGAGCGTGAAGTCTTGCACGGCAACGGTGCGGCCCGCGTCGAAACGCTTGCCGATGTTATCGAGCCGCAGCTTGATGCCGGATGCCGTCATTGCGCGACCCACGGCATGAGCGAACGCAATCCGCCGCGCAACACGCGATCGAGCACCAGCGCGACCAAGCCGACGGCGATCATGCAGACCACGATGCGATTGAGCTCGATGCTGTACGCGTAGAACACGAACATCATTTGACCGATGCCGCCCGATCCGCCGCCGCCTGCCTTCGCGCCCACGGCGAGCTCGGCGGCGACGATCGCCGTCCAGGCTATACCCATCGAGATGCGAAGCCCTACGCCGATTGCGGGGAGGGCACTGGGAACGACGACGGTGCGGATAATCCTGATGCGATTTAGGCCCATTGTCGCGGCCGCGCGCAGCAACGTCGGATTGACGCGTTTGGCACCCGCGACCGTATTCACCACAATCGGAAAGAATGCCGCGTAGGCGACGATCAGCACCGCCGCCGGCGTTCCGGTGCCGAGCCACAGAATCGCGAGCGGCAGGATCGCGATCGCGGCGATCGGCCGAAAACTCTCGACCAATGGATCGACATTGCGCTCGATGCTCCGGGACGATCCCATGGCGAGCCCGAGCGGAACGGCAATCGCAGCAGCAATGATGAACCCGGCGAAAACGCGGCCGAGGCTTTGCACGATCGCGAGCGGCAGGTCGCCGGAGGTCGTGAGCTCCCACGCTGCGGCGGCAATGCGCGTGGGCAACGGCGTGCGCGGGTTGCCCGTCGCCGTTCCCCACAGCTGCCACACGACGATGAGCGTGAGCGGCAATGCGACGCTGCGGGCGAGTCGCATCGACGAAGACGTCATAGCGCGGTGCTCGCGTCCGCTGCCCACGGCGTGAATCGTTGGGCCAGCATGCGCAGCGACCGATCCGACAGATAGCCGAGCACGCCGATCGTGGCGACGAACGCCATCACTTGCGGCGTCATCAACAATTCGCGATACCACTCGACCGCGTAGCCGAGACCGCTCGGTGCGCCGATCAATTCGGCGGCAACCACGGCGGTCCACGACGACGCGAGACCGAGCCGCACCGCAACGAGTATCGATGGAAGCGCCGCCGGAACGACGACGCGGTTGACGATCGTGCGCTTGGGCACGCCCATCGTGCGCGCGGCATCGACCAGTCGTCGATCGACGCTGCGCACGCCTGCGATCGTTCCCAGCACGATCGGAAAAAACGCCGCGTACGTCATGATGAATACCGGAAGCGCGTTGCCGATCCCGAAAATGAAAAGCGCCAATGGAATCCATGCAATGCCCGAAATCGGACGCAGCAATTCGACGACGGGATCGACGAGCGCGTCGAACCATCGACTCAATCCCATGAACAGCCCCAGCGGCAACGCAAGCAGCGCGGCGAGACCGAGGCTCAGCAACATTCGCCCGAGACTGATGCCGGCATGCTTGAACAGCTCCAGGTCGCCGGCGAGCTCAACGAAGGCGGCAATCACCGCGAACGGCGACGGGAGCAGCACAATGTTCGCCGTCCACATCGACAATGCCCACCAAGCCGCGATGAAGACGAGCATCGTGCGCAGATAAGCGATTGCAGAGCTGAAAGACGTGCCGGCGCTATGCATCGTCATAGCGACCCGCCGACGCGTATGACCGATTCCGCGCCTTCGCCGAGCACCTCGCCCCACGTGGACAACCCCGAGCAGACCTCGAGCAGCAGCGCGAACAGGCGATCGGCGGCGGCGTCCAGATCTTCGCGCCCGGCGAAAACGTCGCCGGCATCGAAATCGATCTGGGTGGGAAGCCGCACCACGGTATCCGGTCGCGCGCTGATCTTGATCGTCGGGGCGACCGCGCTGCAATAGCTGTTGCCGGCGCCGGTTGTGAACAGCATCACTTGTGCGCCGGCGGCGGCGAATCCCGTCATCGATTCCGGCGAGAATCCGGGCGCATCCATTAGATAAAGCCCCGGTGACGGTGGCGCCTCGGCGACACCGAGCAGCCCCGAGATCGGACGGCTGCCCCCTTTGGCGATCGCGCCAAGCGACTTCTCCTCGATCGAGCTCAATCCACCGCGAATGTTTTCGGCGCCCGGATTGTTTCCGGTCAGATCGACGCCCGTCGCCGCGACCGCTGCTTCGCGGCGGCGCACCGCATCGACGATGGCAGCTCGCACCTCCTCGTTGATCGCACGTCGCGCGAGCAAATGTTCGGCGCCGAGCCATTCGATCGTCTCGCCGAAGATCGCCGTGCCTCCGGCATCGACGATGCGATCGACGATTTTGCCGGCGAGCGGATTCGATACCAGTCCCGAGGTCGCATCGGAATGCCCGCATTCGACGCCCAGAAACAGCGCGGAAAGCGAGACCGGCTCGCGCTTCGCCCGCGACGCGTTGCGCGCGAGCAGGGCCGCGATGCGCATTCCGCGCGTAGCGAGCTCGATTGCGTCTTCGTGCACGTCGTCGAGTGCGACGGTCTCGACCGGTTTGCCCGACGACGCAATCGCGTGCGCGATGGCATCGGTCGTCGGGCGATCGGCGCCGATTAGCAACGTCGCGGCGATGTTCGGATTGCGACCCAATCCGACGAGCTGCGCGAGATGCGCATCGCGGTCGGCGCCGAACTGCCCACGGCCATAGGGCGACGCAAACAGCACGGTCCCCGAGACGCTGTGCGCGATCCGTGTCGCGGCGGCCCTCACCAACCCGTTGAGACCGAGCACGAGGACGTAATTGCGCACGCCATAGCGGCCATCATCGCGCCGATATCCGGCAAACGCGGCCGCGCGCTCTCGTTTTATCATTGGACGGTAATGTTGGACTCGTGAATCACTTTCCCCCACCGCTCCACCTCGGTCTTCAACAGCGCGCCGAAGACTTCCGGCGCGTGCGGGGCAACCGGCTCGACGCCCATCGAGCGATATTTCGCCAGCACGTCGGGATCCCGCAGCGCTTTCATCACCTCGGTGTTGATCGTCTGCACGATGTCATTGGGCGTGCTCGCCGGCACCAGCAGGCCGAACCACGTCGCGACGATGAGCTCCGGATGACCTTCCTCGACGATGGTCGGTACGTCGGGCAACTGAGGATGCCGCTCGGCGGCGAGAATCGCGAGCGGCTTGAGCTTGCCGGCTTTGATCTGCGGAAGCGCCGCGATCACGCCGGTCGACATGAACTGCGTGCGGCCGCTCAGCAGATCGGACATCGCGGCCGGAATCCCGGCGTACGGAATCATCTCCATGCGCAGTCCCGTGGCGCGCAAGAACATTTCGGTGCTGAGATGCGTGACCGACCCGACCGACGTCCCAGCATAGGAGAGCTGGCCGGGACGTGTCTTCGCGTAAGCGATGAAATCCTTCAACGTCGAAACCGGCACGCTGTTCGGCACGACGAGCACGAACGACGCCGTACCGAGCATCGCAACAGGGCGGAAGTCGCGCAGTGGATCATAGCGAAGCTTGCCGGGCTGCAGGCTGGTCTGCGTGGTGAACGGCACGCTCGTCGCAAGCCAGGTGTACCCGTCAGGCGCGCTGCGCGCGACTGCCTCGGCGCCGATGTTGCCGTCGGCACCGGTGCGTATCTCCACGATGATGGGCTGACCGAGTGCCGGGCCGATCTTGTCGCCGATCAAGCGCACGACGACATCGAGCTGTCCGCCGGCGGAAAACGGCACGATGATCTTGATCGGGTGTTCCGGCCATGCCGCGCGCGCCGTGGGAACCAGCATCAAGCACGCCAACGTAAAGGCGATGGAATACACCAGCGTGCGCAATCGCATTCGAGCTCCTCCCCGGTATGAGCCGATCGATCCCAAACGTCAGTCTCGCTGCGCTTCGCGCTCCGGTCGATTTGCATAGCTGTCGGCCGGATGCGAGCCCGGCTCGATGCGAACGTACTCGACCGCGCCGGTGTAGTGAAATGCATCGCGACGACCGTAGCGTGGCGTAACGTGCAATCTGCGATCGCAACCGATATCGAGTCCCTCGCCCACGCCGAGTCCGAGGATCGTCGTCGGTGACATGTCGACCGTTCCCACCGTTTCGCCATTGACGCGAAGTGTCCCGCTTCCACGTCGCTTGCCCTGCGCCCGATGCTCGAGCACGAAATCGTTTCTGCCCTTGCGCACGGGCAATCGTTCCAGTGCGACCGGCGTGCCCTCCCCACCGTGATAGACGAACCACACGCTTTTATCGCGCGCGAATAGCGCCATTCCCGTGATGGAATCGCCCAGCGCAAAAATGACACCGTCGTCATCGGCGTGCATGAACGCGCACTCGAGGCGGTAATCCCGATCGGCGACGAGTGGAGCGACCACCGCCAGCGCCGCGGTGCCGCATCCAGGATAGAAGATACGTGGCTCGTTCACCGTCGCCTCGAGCATCGGAGGCACGGTCAACGAGCGGCGCACATCACGATTGTCGAGCGGATAGACGTGGTTGGCGAGAGCGTCGGCATCGAACTCGGCGACGAGCTCGTCCAAAAGCTTGGGCTGCGTGGCCGCGAGATCGTCGGTCTCGGTCGCGTCGTGCTCGAGATCGAACAGCATCCAATTGTCGAGGTCCATCGGCGTTCCGGGCGGCTGCAGCGAAACGATTTTCCAGTGGTCGCGGATGTACCCGCGATTGCCCGCCAGTTCGTAGTGCTGGCGCGTGCGCCGGCTTGTCGAAGTCGAATGTTCGAGCAAGGATCGAAAGCTCACGCCGTCCAGTGCACGCGTTCGATAGCCGTTGAAGCGCTCGGGATACGAGACGCCGAGCAGGTCAACGACGGTGGGCACGATGTCCGTGACGTGGACCCATTGATGCCGAATGGCGTTGCGATCTGCGATGCCTTCCGGCCAGTGCGCGATGAAGGGCACGCGAATGCCGCCGTTCATCGTCGTGGCCTTGTAGAGTCGAAACGGCGCGGTGGACACGCCGGTCCATCCAAGCGGATACGCCGGCCAGGACTCCGGCCCGCCGACATGATTGCCATCGAGCATCGCGCGTACCCACTGCGGATCCTCGCAGCGTACGAGACGCTTGGCACGGTTGTTCACCGCTCCGTCCGGTCCGCCGATCCCGTTGGCGCCGTTGTCCGACGTGACGACGATCAGCGTATTGTCGATTTTCCCAAGTGCACCCAAGCGCGCAACGAGGCGGCCAACGTTTCGGTCGATGTTGTTCACGACCGCGGCGTAGAGCGCCATGAATCGCGTGTGCAGCCGGCGAGCGTCCACATCCAGGCTTTCCCATGCGGGAACACCGGCGCTGCGCGTAGATAACGGCCACACGCTCGGATGAAGCCCCGTCGCGTTTTGCCGCGAGACGCGTGCGTGACGCACCTTCTCCCACCCCGCTTCATAGCGAGCGGTGTAGCGCGCGATGTCCTCGCTTCGCGCGTGGAGGGGCGCATGGGGCGCGTTGAACGGGACGTAGAAAAAGAACGGCTTGTCGGGCGTAGCGGAGACGTGCGCCTTGAGCCAACCGATTGCCACGTCGGTGAAGTCGTCGGTGCAGTAATAGCTGTCGGCGTAATGGTCGCAATCGAGGATGCCGTTGTCCGACACGAGCTGCGCCGGCGCGAAGTAATGCGTCTCCCCACCGATGAAGCCGTAGAAGCGATCGAAGCCGCGCTGCAATGGCCAGGACGAGCGGTCTCCCGACGGCATCACTTTGTAGTCGGCGGTGTTATGCCACTTGCCCACCGCGTAAGTCGAATAACCGTTCGCGCGTAACAGCTCGGCAAGCGTCGGTGCATCGCGCGAAATTTCGCCCGCTTGATAGCCTGGATAGCCGGGGAGGTTGAAGGTCAGCCATCCGCAGCCGACCGCGTGCGGATTCTTGCCGGTCAGCAGTGCAGCGCGCGCCGGCGTGCACATCGGCACGGTTGTGTAATTCGAAAACCGCAGGCCGCCGGCAGCGAGCGCGTCGATAGACGGCGTGTCGATCTCGGAACCGTAGCAGCCGAAATCGGAAAAGCCGAGATCATCGAGCAGGATGACGACGATATTCGGTGCACGCAGCGGCGCCCGCAGCGGTTCGGGCCACCAGGGCGTCGACTCGCCCAGCGTGCGGGCGGCGCTTCCCTGGAAGCCGGCGGCGGGATCGCCGCACAACAATCCATCATCGATCGCCTCTCCGCGTCTTTTTTCCGCCACGTCCGCGCCGTTTGCTCGAGCTGTTCTGTTGATGATGTTAGCGCTTACATGTTAGCGTTCCCATTTTACGGTTGTCAAACGCCCGCGTCTATTTCGAATGCGCCGATCCGGTCCACGAGCGGAATCCCGCCCCCCATCCGTCGGGAGGCGTCCGCGGCTGCTCGACGTCGCCAACGCGGCGCGCGTTTCGACGATGACGGTCGTACGCGTGCTTCGAGAACCCAAGAAAGTCGCCGCCGAGACGCGCGCGCGCGTCGAGCACATCTTGCGAGAGACCGGTTACACGCCGGACCTCGTGGCGCGCGGGCTTGCTTCCAGTCGCACAGCGCTCGTCGCGGCCGTCATCCCGTTGCTCACCAACTCGCTGATCGCCGAGATCATGCAGGGATTAAGCGATGCGCTTGCGCCCGCGGACTACCACCTGCTGATCGGCGCGAGCGGCTTTTCGTCTGCGGAGGAAGAGGCGCTCGTGCGCGCCTTCCTTTCACGTCGCGTCGACGCCATCTATCTGACCGGCATCATCCATACGAGCGAGACCGTCCGCATGCTGAAAGCAGCGGGCATTCCCGTGGTCGAGGGCGGCAACCTGACCGATCAGCCGATCGACATGGTCGTGGGATATTCCAACGTAAAGGCAGCAAGCGATGTGACGCGCTACCTGATCAGGAAGGGTTACGGAAAGATCGGATACATCGGCGCGCATCCGCAGGACAACGATCGCGCGCGCGACCGCCGGCAAGGCTATGAGCTTGCCTTCAAGAGCGCGCGGCGGAAGGCGGACCCGAGCGTGTGCGTCGAGACGACGCTCGATATCGACGCCGGTGCGCGCGCAATGGCCACGCTACTCAAGCGCCATCCGGACGTGCGGGCGGTTTTTTGCTCCGCGGACGCGATCGCCGTCGGTGCGCTGTACGAATGTCAACGTCGCGGGCTGGAAATCCCCGGCCGCATCGCGATCGCCGGCTTCGACGACACGCCGATTGCTGCGCAAGTCGTCCCGTCGCTCACCACACTGCGCGTACCGCGCTATTACATCGGCCAACGCGCGGGCGAGATGATCTGTGCGAGGCTCGGCGGCCGAAAGGTGACGCCGCGCATCGTCGACGCCGGGTACGAGCTCGTGAAGCGCAAGAGCGCGTAATCGCGCAGCGGGCATCACACTGAAGTCCAGCGTTCCATCTGCCACACCGGCAGACCCCGAATGTCACCCGCCTTGGTGTCCGTGAAGGCCGCGTTATCGGGAAACTTGCCCGTGCGTTCCCATGCGGCGCGCGCCAACGGTGCCGCCATGCCCAGCGTGCGCTTCACCAGATCGCCGGTCAGCTCCTGCTGGTAGATCGACTTCACTTTCGACAGGCCGACGAGCGTCCGCGCGTCGCCCTCCGTGATCCACGACCAGCCGCGTCTGCGATACAGGATGTTCTCGACGTAAGGCCGCTGCGCTGCGCGATCGCTGTTCCAGTCCTGACTCGCCATGTCGATGATGGCGTCGGGCGTCATCTTGGTGACGAGCGACGTCGCACGCGCATTGGCGATCATGAGCGCCGTCACTGCCTTTGGGTTCTGCTTGAGAAACTCCTCGCGTACGACCCACCAGATGCGATGCGGATAGTACGCCTCGGGCGCAAATGGCGTCTTGGCGAAGCTCGCGATCTTGTGACCCGCGCCCTTGCCTTCGGGACCCTCGTACGCGGGGCCAGTCGTTCCGTCGTTACGCAACAGATTCACCAACTGCCCCGAGTTGACCGCACCTTGCGCGGCGGGCTCGACGCTCAGCACCGCATCGATGCCGGGCTGCGCGCGCGTCAGCTCGGCGAACGCCTGGATGTTCTTGACGGTGATGCCGAGCGCTTTCGGGTCGTCCGTGCCGAAGTGCGCCTGCAGCATCAGGTTGAGCACGAGATGCAGATCGGAGCCCACGATCGTCAGGACCGATTTGCCCTTCAG
>DASXPO010000019.1:0-72335 GCA_036493535.1 Casimicrobiaceae bacterium | reverse complement strand
GCCAAGTAGCGGCCGTCGCGCGACAGCTGAATGTCGATCTCGCTCACTGACCCTGAAGACACGAGCTCGTGGCTTTGATGCGCGCCGAAGTCGACGAGCATTTCGGCGTCATGAGTCCGAAGGCTTGCGCCCCCAAGGGTGAGAAGGAGCAAAGGGCCGGTCGCGTTTGAGAACGTCGCGGATTCTATTTTGTCCACCGAGCCCAAATCGGCAATCTTCCGGCCCGAGAGCGCGTCCCAAACCGAGGCCTTTTGATCGAAGGATTGGATGACGAGGCGGCTCGCATCGGGCGACAACTGCATCAGGTTGACCGTGTCCTTCTCGCTGAAATTCGCAATCCTTGCTCCAGAGCGTGCATCCCACAGCGCGCCGGTGGCTTGGGGTCCGATAACCGTGACGCGACTGCCGTCGGCCGAGAACTGCATGGCATTCGTTCCGTTATCGACCGGGCTGAGATCGGCCACCAGGCTGCCGGTGCGCGCATCAAGCAATTGTCCGTGCCCGCCTTCCGTGGATATCGCGAGCCGCGTTCCATCGGCAGAAAAGATGACCTCCATGACGTCACCGGAGGACGACCAGCGCTGGATCACGTCCCCCGAACTCGCGTCCCACATGGCGACGCCTGATCCCGTGTGAGCCGCCAGCCGATCATCTCTCGATGAAAAGGCCACATCGCCGTAGACCGATTTGAGCTCGGCAATTTTTCGCTGGTGGGCGACGTCCCATAAGTCGCAGCGTTGCTTGTCGTCGCAACTCAGGAGCCGCAGGCCCGAAGGCGAGAGATGAAGCGGCAACGCGACGTTCGGAGAGCGCAGTGTTGCGATCGGTTGACCGCTTACTGCGTTCCAGACGCCAATCGTGTCGCTGCCGGTCTGAGCGGCGACAATATGCCCCGCGGTGAATGCGCTCTCGCCGTCACGCGCTATCCAGATCTGTTCGAAGCGTGCGATCGACGATCCGGAAGCCGCTTCGATGATCTCGATATGGGATTCGGCGAAGAGCACGACCGTTTCTCCGCTACCGGTGAACCAGAAGCTCTCCGCAGTGTGCAAAGGCCCGCGCCGCGCCCCCGTCGCAGCGTCCCATAGGGCGAATTCGTAGTTTCCCGAGCGGGTCGCAAGCGTCTTGCCGTCGGGAGAAAACTGCATCTCCTCAGTTGGTCGCGGCGCATCGAGCACGGCAATGAGCGGCAGGCGTCCGCCGATCGTGTCGACGACGTCTTGTGCGGCCGAGTTGTCGGCACCGAGCCCGGCCAGAGCAAACGGCAGCGCCGCCGCGCGGGAACCGCTCTGGGCGAGCAAGGTGGCGTGCGCGGCGAAGCTCGCGCGCGCATTGGCTCGATCGG
This sequence comes from Casimicrobiaceae bacterium, assembly GCA_036493535.1. Classification (GTDB taxonomy): domain Bacteria; phylum Pseudomonadota; class Gammaproteobacteria; order Burkholderiales; family Casimicrobiaceae; genus VBCG01. Next base: position 70,990 of record DASXPO010000019.1, on the reverse strand, counting down.
ACAGTACGATGCCGGCCGCGATGAGTGCGAGCGACCCCGCAGTGGCCGCACTGACGATCGCAGCGAATCGTCGCCTTTGCTGTCGGTCGCGATCCTGCAGCGCCCCCGCATTCACGCACAATAGACCCGCAACGACTTTCAACCACGCATTGCGGAATCCGTCTCCGGATTTCCGTGCATCGGCGCTCAAGACTTCGCCGGCACCCTCACGCAGCGCGGCAGGAAAGAATTCGAGTTCCGGAGTTCCACTCCGCGGGTCATTCGGCTCGTCCTCCGCAATGATCGCGAAGACCCGATGCTTTCGCCCGAGCGAGCAGAAGTACTGGATTTCGTTATTGACCCAACGGCTCGCGACCGCGTTGGTCGAGCAGACAACGATCAGTCCGCTGGAGGCGCGGAGCGCCGCTTGCAGCTCTTCATCGAGATCGCCGGCGGCCAGTTCTTCCCGGTCACGAAAGACCGGATAGACGCGATTCAGCTTGCCCGCCAAATCGAAATGGCCCAGCGCTTTCGGAATGCGAAAGCTTTCGAGCGCGCCGTGAAGGCGTTTGGCGAAGGCCGCGTCCTTGCTGGAATACGACAAGAACGCGGCATAACGAAAGAGCTCGGCCGCCATTGATGCCTGCGCGGGTGTTGATTCGGCTACGCAGATAAGGACTGCGTGGATTTCATTTTGTTTTTCGCGCGCCGATGGCGCTGTCCCAACGGCGATACGCCTCGACGATTGCCTTCGCGTCGAGCGTAGGCACGTGCGGATATTGCGACAGCCACGCGTCGTACTCGGGACGTCCGAACTCCTTGATGGCGTCCTGACTTTCCTTTGGCGCCATGGAGAGCGGCACATTCTTCACCGCGGGGCCGGGATAAAAATAGCCTTTGTCGTAAGTCAATGCCTGCGCCTCCGGCGTCAGCAGATACGCCATCAAGTCGAGCACGACCGCGAGCTTTTCCGGCGGGATTCCTTTGGGAATCGCCATGTAGTGCGCGTCGTTGACCCACGTCATGTTCTTGAATGGCGTGACCTTGTAGTCCTTGGGAACGATGCCGAGGATTCGTGGATTCAAATCCCATCCCGTCATCGTCACCGTCATGTCGCGCGAGCCTTCGCCCAATTCCTTCATGACCGCGCCTGTTCCGGTCGTGTAGTACTCGATGCAGGAATCCAGCTCCTTCAGGTACGCCCATGTCTTGTCCCAACCTTTCGCCGGGTCGCGTGGATCCGCGTCGCCGAGAATGTAGGGCAGCCCCATGATGAACGTGAATCCGGGACCGGAGTTCGCCGGCCGCGCATACGCAAAGCGATTGGGATTGGCCTTGCACCACGCCAACAATTCCTGCGGCGTTGTCGGAGGGTGTTTGACTTTCGCCGGGTTGTATTCAAGCAGCGGACCCGCCGGCATGAACGTCACGACCAGCGCTTCGTTCTGCGCCAGATCGTTCATCTTGCGCGCCGCGGGGAGATAATTTTCGAGAACGCTTGGAAACTTGGCCGCGTGATCGGGCAGCACCTTGACCCACAGGCCCTGATCGATTCCTGCGGACAGTGCTCCGACGCCCGTTAAAACGAGATCAATGTCGGAGCGGCCCGCGGCCTGCATCGCCTTCAACTTGCCGGCAAGCTCCGGCGCCTTGGTGAACGTCACTTTGGACACGAGCTCCGGATGCTTGGCTTGATACGCTTCGATCGCGCCCTGCGTGAGCGCCAGATCCCCCGCGACGTCCACGACGCTGATGGTCACGGGCGTCCTCGTCATCGTCGGCGTTTGTGCAACGGCCAGCGAGATTACGGCGAGCGATAGCAGTGTCGCAGTCCAACGAGATTGATTGATCATCCGGACTCCCGTCGTTTTAAGAGCGGACCCATGCGACCTGTCCTGTGCGAGTCGGCGACGAGTATAACCGTGCACCGTTATACGTGGCGGGAGACGGTTGGCGCACAATATCCGCTCTGATCAGCAAAAGGGGAATACATGAACGTCGGGCTCACAGTTCTCATTGCGCTCGCCTTCGCCGCGGCGCCGCGCATCGTCATCGCGCAGACAAGCGACGCGCCAACCAGCGCGCGTACGCAAGCGTCGAAAGAGGCGATTGAAGCGAAGCAGGAAAAGAAGAAAAAAGACTTTGCTTCTCAACAATCGGCAATGCAGAAGGCATCGACGCCGGGACGCGCGTTGGTCGACAATTCAGTGGACAAGAACGCCAAGCCGGCCGATCCGGTTACTCGCAGCGGCGACAAGAAAAAGGACTTTGCTACTCAGGAAGCCGCAATGCAGAAGGCGTCGACCCCCGGACGCGCGCTCGTCGACAATCCGATCGACAAAAAAGCCAAGGCCGCGGACCCGACGAAGAGCGCCAGCAAAATGACCCCGGAGGAGCGCGCCCGACTTCGCAAAGAGACCGGCAAGGATAGCAAGCCCTGATTCTGGAAGTCGGGTAACGACGGAGTCGAATCACACGCGCGACCGATCTCTCCTTTCAAGAATAAGGATCCGTCCATGACGCTCGAGAAACCTCCGTCGGCGCCGGCCCGCCGTGGCTTGCTTGCAAGTGCGGTCGCCGCGCTTTACGTCAGCCTGCTCGTGTTGGCCTCTCCTACCGACGCGCAAACCCCGGCGACGCGCCAAGCGGCGGACGGCACATCGATCCGACCCTTCACCGTTCACGTGCCCCAGGCTGCGCTCAATGACCTTCGCCGGCGCATTGTTGCCACGCGCTGGCCCGATCGCGAAACAGTCCCCAATGCGTCGCAAGGCGCGCAACTCGAAAACCTGCAAGCGCTCGTTCGCTACTGGGGCACGGGCTACGACTGGCGCAAGCTGGAGGCGAAACTGAATCGCCTTCCACAGTTCGTCACGACGATCGACGGCGTCGACATTCATTTCATCCATGTCCGCTCGCGAAATCCGAATGCGTTGCCATTGATCATCACGCATGGTTGGCCGGGATCCGTGATCGAGCAACTGAAGATCATCGGTCCGCTTACGGATCCAACTGCACACGGCGGACGGGCCGAGGACGCCTTCGATGTCGTCATCCCGTCGCTACCGGGCTACGGATTCTCCGGTAAGCCGACCACTACCGGTTGGGACCCTGATCACATCGCGCGCGCCTGGGCGGAGCTGATAAAGCGCCTTGGATACACGCGATACGTCGCACAAGGCGGCGACTGGGGCGCGCCGGTCGCGAGCGCGATGGCACGCCAGGCGCCGGCAGGCTTGCTCGGCATTCACATCAATTTGCCGGCGACGGTACCGCCTGAAGTGGCCGCGGCGCTCGCCGGCGGGCCCGTGCCGCCGGCGCTTTCCGAAAAAGAACGCGCGGCGTTCGACACGCTCATGGCGTACGCAAAGAAGGGGAACGCGGCCTACTTCGTGATGATGACCGCGCGGCCGCAGGCAGTGGGCTACGGGGCGAACGACTCACCGGCCGGCCTCGCGGCATGGATTCTCGTCCACCCGGGCTTCTCGCAATGGGCGTACGGTGCCGATTCCGGACAGTCGCCGACCAAAGACGACGTGCTGGACAACATCACGTTGTACTGGCTGACGAACACCGCAACCTCGTCGGCGCGCCTGTATTGGGAGAACGGCGCACGCGGCAGCGTCATCGTTGCGGCTGCGCAGAAAACCGGCGATATCTCGCTGCCGGTCGCTATCACGGTCTTTCCGGACGACGTCTATCGAGCGCCGGAGACGTGGGCTCGGCGCGCCTATCCGAAGCTGAGTTACTTTCACGAAGTCGACAGGGGCGGACATTTCGCGGCATGGGAGCAGCCCAAGCTCTTTGCGTCCGAGCTCCGTGCCGCGTTTCGATCGCTGCGCTGATCATTACTCCATTTTAAGCAAACGAGGTGCAAATGAAAACGATTCAGATCATCGCCGCGCTGTCGATCGCGGCAGCGATAACGCGGCGGAGCTCGCTACGTACATCGTGGAGAAAGGGCAGCCACTCCTCGCATTGGCTCAGTAAGCGATCACGGAGGCCATGATGATCACGCAAATGCACAGCGAATCCACCACCCAGGTCCCGAGTCCTGCGACAGTCGATCTCAAGCTCGAAGTCGTCGTCATTCCGGTGTCCGACGTCGAGCGCGCCAAGCGTTTCTACGCTACCTTGGGGTGGCGGCTGGACGCCGATTTCGCTTTCGATAACGGCTTTCGGGTCGTTCAGTTCACGCCGCCAGGCTCGGCGTGCTCGATCCAATTCGGCACGAACATCACGTCGGCCGCACCGGGCGCGGCCAAAGGGCTCTACCTGGTCGTTTCGGCCCTCGAGGCAGCGCGTGACGAGCTCGTCGCCCGCGGTGTCGAGGCCAGCGAGGTTTTCCATGCCGAAAAGCCAGGCGCTCAATTCCAGCCCGACGACGCGAGCGGTCGAGTCGGCGGGCCCGCACCCGATCACGCCAGCTACCGCTCGTTCGTCACGTTCAGCGACCCGGACGGCAACGGCTGGCTACTCCAGGAGGTCAAGACGCGACTTCCCGGACGCGGGCTCAGCATCGATGTCGCGAATCTGACGGAGCTTCTGCGCGAGGCAGAGGAGCACCACGGCGCGTATGAGCGCACCGCTCCGAAGCATCACTGGTCCGATTGGTACTCTGCCTATATCGTTGCCCGCGAGCGCGGCCGCACTACCGAGGACGCAGCCAAGGATGCTGCGCTCCATATGGGAGGTAGGCGCGCGTGAGAGCGAAATCGGATGTCGTCCCAACGGCTTAAAAACCGTCGACGTCCACGATCGCCTGAGCGAACGCTTCCGGAGCTTCCTGCGGCAGGTTGTGTCCGATGCCTTCCTTGATGAGGCGGTGCGCGTACTTGCCTGAGAATTTTTTGGCGTACGCCGCGGGCTCGGGATGGGGCGCGCCATTGGCATCACCTTCGAGCGTGATCGTCGGCACGGTAATGACCGGCGCCGCGGCAAGACGCTGTTCGAAGGCGTCGTATTTCGGTTCTCCGTCGGCGACGCCGATGCGCCAGCGATAGTTGTGAATCACGATCGCGACATGGTCGGGGTTGTCGAACGACGCAGCGGAGCGATCGAACGTCGCGTCATCGAAATTCCACGACGGAGATGCGATCTGCCAGATGAGTTTTGAAAAGTCGCGCCGGTATTTTTCGTAGCCGGCTCGCCCGCGCTCGGTCGCAAAATAAAACTGGTACCACCACGCAAGCTCGGCCTTTGGAGGCAGGGGCGCCTTGTTCGCCTCCTGACTGCCGATCAAATAGCCGCTCACGGATACCATTCCCTTGCAACGCTCCGGCCACAATGCCGCGACGATGTTGGCGGTGCGCGCTCCCCAATCGAACCCGCCGATAATCGCCTTCTCGACATGGAGCGCGTCCATCAGGGCGATGACATCCAGAGCGACGGCCGCCTGTTGGCCATTGCGAAGCGTTGCGCTGGAAAGGAATTGCGTCGTTCCATAGCCGCGGACATAGGGAACGATCACTCGGTAACCCGCCGACGCCAACAGAGGGGCGACATCGACGAAGCTGTGAATGTCGTACGGCCAGCCGTGCAACAGAATGACGGGGGGACCATTTGCAGGGCCGGCTTCAGCAAAGCCGACGTTGAGGACGCCGGCGTCGATCTGCTTCAGCGAAGCGAATGACACGTGCGTCCCGCGGGCAGTTCTCGTCGTGCTGGATTGCGCGTCGGCCGAACCGATCAATCCGAGCTGGGATGCCGCAGCGATGCCGGCCGCGGCCGTTCCAAAAAAATGGCGGCGATCGTGGTCGACGCCATCGAAACCTGCACTGGTACTCATCTTCCGATCTCCTCGAAGGCCGATGTCAACGCGAAGGCATGAGCTTTCATTACGGCCCGAACGTAAACACATACGCTCGCACGCCGGGGTCGCTCGCGACCAGAGTCAGAAGGTGCTTTCCCCCCGGCGCGCGGTTGACCAGGCGAATCATTCCCGATCGGTCGAAGCGCGCCACGCCGTCGGCACCCACATCGGCGCCGCGTGCGTCGCCGACCGGCTTGCCGTCGAGAAGCACGGTGATCGCACCGTTCCCCGAAGGCCCCGGTTGTACGACGAGGTTCACTTCGCCCGCGGTGAAGGGAAGCACGATGTGGCCGGTCCCCTTCTGAAGCTCGACATACTGGCCCTGGCTTCGCCACTCGCCCTCCAACTTGAACGTGCCACGCTCGCGACGATCCGGGCCGACGTAGGTCTCGCCGGTGATGCCGGCGTAGTTCGGCTCACCGACCTTCGAAAACGCGACCACCTCGCTGCTGAGCGGCGGCAGCGCGATGTCCGGCTTCGCGGCAACCAACAGCCGACGAAACTCCGCTTCGATCTCGCCGTAGTTTCCTTCCCCTGCCCACCGCTTCACGAGTTTGCCGCTCGCGTCGAAAAGATACTTCGCGGGCCACGCGTCGTTGCGATAGGCCTGCCACGTCGCGAACGCATTGTCGAGCGCGATCGGATAAGTGAGTCCATGGTCGCGAATCCCGCGGTCGATGTTATCGGCGCGCTTGCCGAACTCGAACTCTGGCGCATGCACGCCAACTACGATCAAACCGAGCTTGGCGTAATCGCGGTTCCAAGCTTTCACGTACGGCGAGGTGCGGATCCAGTTGATGCAGGTGTACTCCCAGAAATCCACGAGGACGACTTTGCCTCGCAGCGCTGCCGCGGTGAGCGGCGGCGAGTTCACCCAGCGTTCCACCGTGAAGGCGGGCATTTCGCTGGCGGCAATGACGTCGGAAGCGCCCGTAACCCCGAGGAACAAGAACGGCAGAACCGTCTTGATGAACGAATGATTGACTTCGTCGGACATCGATGTCTCTCCTGGGTGCCATTCGGCCACGTGAGCAAATCCCATCAGGCCGAAGGCATCCGGTCGATCGGACGAAGGTATCTGCCCATACTTCGAACGTCCTGCGAACGCGCCGTGCTTGCTCAGGCCGGGGCCTCATGCGAACGAAGCGTCGCGATCGCATGCGCGTAATCGCTCGTGCCGAAGACCGCCGATCCGGCAACGAGGGCGTTAGCTCCGGCGGCAACTGCGCGCCACGCGTTCTCGCCATTCTGTCCGCCGTCAACCTCGATCCAGGGATCAAGCGCTCGCTCATCGCAGAGTCGCCGCAGGTCGCGAATCTTTGGCAACACTTCGGGGAGGAACGGCTGCCCGCCAAAGCCGGGATTGACAGACATCACCAACACGACATCGCAGAGGTGCAACACGTGCTCGATGAAGGCAATCGGGCTCGCCGGATTGAGCACGGCGCCCGCTTTCTTGCCGAGTTCGCGAATGCGGGAAAGCACGCGATGCAAATGGATGGTCGAACTGGGCTCGGACTGGATCAGAATATGATCGGCACCGGCATGCGCGAAGTCTTCCAGGTAACGTTCCGGTTCGACGATCATCAGATGAACGTTCAAGGGCTTCGCGGTCGCGCGGCGGATAGCGCGGACCACCGCCGGCCCGACGGTGATGTTGGGGACGAACCGGCCGTCCATTACATCGATGTGAATCCAATCGGCGCCTGCGGCATCGACTGCTTGAACTTCTTTAGCCAGCCATCCGAAATCCGCAGCGAGAATGGAAGGGGCGATGACGAGCGGCTTCATGGATCAGACCCACTTCCAATTGCGGATTTCCGGCATGTCCTGGCCGTGCTTATCGATGTACTGCTTGTGCTCGACCAGCTTGTCCTTGAGCTGCTGCTTCAGATAAACGCCGTGATCGCCAGTCTGCGCAAGGCGATCGATGACGTCAATCACGAGGTGAAATCGATCGAGATCATTCAGCACGGTCATGTCGAACGGCGTCGTGATGGTGCCTTCCTCCTTGTATCCGCGAACATGGATATTGTCGTGGTTGGTCCGCCGGTACGTCAGCCGGTGGATCAGCCACGGATAAGCATGGAAGGCAAAAATAACCGGCTTGTCCTTCGTAAAAAGGTCGTCGAAATCGCGATCGCTCAGCCCATGCGGATGTTCGGTGCTCGGCTGCAGCCGCATCAGATCGACGACGTTGATCACGCGAATTTTTAGGCTCGGCAGGTGCTTGCGCATGATGGACACCGCTGCGAGCGTCTCAAGAGTGGGAACGTCACCGCAGCAGGCCATGACGACGTCGGGCGCGTGATCCTGATCATTGCTGGCCCACTGCCAGATGCCGATGCCTTCAGTGCAGTGTTTGACGGCGGCGTCCATCGTCAACCACTGCGGTGCGGGGTGTTTACCCGCGATCACGACGTTGACGTAGTGGCGGCTGCGCAGGCAATGGTCCATCACCGAAAGCAGGCAGTTCGCATCGGGCGGAAGGTAGACGCGCACGATCTCGGCCTTTTTATTGGCGACATGGTCGATGAATCCGGGATCCTGATGGGTGAAGCCGTTGTGATCCTGACGCCACACGTGCGATGCCAGCAGATAGTTCAACGACGCGATCTTGTGTCGCCATGACAGTTGCGCCGTGACCTTCAGCCATTTGGCGTGCTGGTTGAACATCGAATCGACGATATGGATGAAGGCTTCATAGCAATTGAACAGCCCATGGCGTCCGGTAAGGAGGTAACCTTCGAGCCAGCCCTCGCACTGGTGCTCGCTCAGCATCTCCATGACACGCCCTGACCGTGCGAGAAATTCGTCGGTGGGCAGCGTAGGGGCTTCCCACTGGCGATTGGTCGCGTCGAAGAGGGCCTCCAGTCCATTGGAAAGGGTCTCGTCCGGACCAAAAACGCGGAAATTGCGCTGCTCGTTGTTGAGCTTTGCCACATCGCGCAGGAAACGTCCGAGCACATGCGTGTCGCCAATGCCGGGCGCGCCTGGGGAGGGCACGTCAACCGCGTAGTCGCGGAAATCCGGCATTCTCAGGTCACGCAGCAAGATCCCGCCGTTGGCGTGCGGGTTTGCCCCCATGCGACGTTCGCCCTTCGGCGCGAGCTCGGACAACGCCGATTCAAGGCGGCCGTCATCGTCGAAGAGCTCCTCGGGGCGGTAGCTTCGCAGCCAGTCCTCCAATTGCTTCAGGTGCTCGGGATTCGCCGCGGGATCCGATAGCGGCACCTGATGCGAGCGAAACGTGCCCTCGATCTGTCGCCCATCCACGAACTTCGGTCCCGTCCAGCCTTTCGGCGAATTCAGCACGATCATCGGCCACCGGGGACGCGTAACATTGCCGTTGAGGCGCGCGTCATCTTGGATTTTTCTGATTTGCTCGATCACTGTGTCGAGCGTCGCGGCCATCGCCTCGTGCATTGGTCCGGGCTCGTGGCCTTCGACAAAGTACGGGGTCCATCCGCCGCCGCGGAGCAGTTGTTCCAATTCCTCACGACTGATGCGCGCGAGTAGCGTGGGGTTGGCAATCTTGTAACCGTTGAGATGCAGAATCGGTAGCACCGCACCGTCGGTGAGCGGGTTGAGAAATTTGTTGGAGTGCCATGCTGTTGCGAGGGGGCCGGTTTCCGCCTCGCCGTCGCCGACGACGCACGCGACAATGAGATTCGGATTATCGAACACTGCCCCGAACGAATGGCTGAGCGAATACCCGAGCTCCCCGCCCTCGTGAATGGAGCCCGGACATTCCGGCGACGCATGACTGGGAATGCCTCCGGGAAACGAAAATTGGACAAACAGTTTTCGAAGCCCGGCCTCATCCTGACTGACGTCGGGATAGATCTCGCTGTACGTGCCCTCGAGATAGGTGTTCGCTACGACGGCCGGACCACCATGCCCGGGGCCGGAAACATAAATCATGTCGAGGTCGTATTTCTTGATAACCCGGTTCAAATGCACGTAGATAAAGTTCTGTCCCGGCGTCGTGCCCCAGTGCCCCAACAGCATGTGTTTCACATCCGCGAGCGTCAGCGTTCGCTTGAGCAGCGGATTGTCGTAGAGATAGATTTGGCCCACCGATAAATAGTTTGCCGCGCGCCAGTAGGCGTCCATTTTGCGCAGGAGTTCTGCGGCAAGAGTCCCGGTAAAAGTTTCCATGTTCAATTTCCTGAGCGGGTTGCGCGATCATGCGGGCAGAACGAGGCTCGCTGTCACTCCGACAGTGGCCGCGTGGGTTTGTGCGAGCGACCGGATCAATTCGCCGAGCGACCACGCCTGAAATGGGCAGCCGCGTGCCGTGTTCGGCGGGTCTCCATCCGCGATCTCGGAGACATGGCCGAGTCCCGCGCGGGTCAGATGATCGAGTAATGGCGCGATAAATCTCCGCCGTGCCGCTTCGCGTTCGACAGCGTCGTCACCGTGGACGCGAAGCCAAGCATCGACAAACGGACCGATCAGCCACGGCCACACCGTACCTTGATGGTAGGCTGCATCGCGCTCGGCAACGCCGCCTTTGTATCGTCCGCAATAGGAACGGTCGCTTCGCGCCAGCGTGCGCAGCCCCATCGGAGTGAGCAGCTCTCGCTCGACGACACTCACGATCGCGCTGGCGCGGTTGCGCTCGACGATCGCGTCCGGCAGGCCGCCCACCGCGAAAACTTGGTTCGGGCGGATACTGGGATCGACCCGGCCCGCGACGTGGTCCGCGTCCACGACGTCGTAGAGGCAATCGGTGTCGGCGTTCCAGAAACGCTTGGAGAATCCCGCCTGCGCCTGCTTCGCTAACGCGCGATATCGTCCCGCTGCCAGCCGCAGCGCGTTGATCCATAGTGCCTGCACCTCGACCGGCTTGCCGATTCGGGGCGTGATTGCGCGCCCGCCAACTCTTGCATCCATCCATGTGAGCGCCATGCCGGGAACGCCGCAGGCGAGAAGACCGTCCGTGTCCATTCCAATGCCGAAGCGCGTGCCGCGGATGTATCCATCGAGAATTGCGACGGTGGCATCGACAAGTCGCGCACGCAAATCGGGTGCCGGTGATGCGGCGGAAATGAACTCGTATGCCACGATGACGTACCACAGCGATGCATCGACTGAATTGAATTCGGGCAATGTGCCCTGATCGGGAAACCGATTCGGCAGCATGCCCTCCGAGATGCAGTCGGCCCAGGTCCGAAGAATCGAGGCGGCGACCTCATGGTGACCGCGCGCCAGCACGAGTCCGCGCATCGCGATAAACGTATCCCGCCCCCAGTCCGTGAACCACGGAAATCCCGCGACGATCGTAAGCCCGTTACCGCGACGGACCACGTACGCCTCCGCCGCGCGATCGAGTGGCGCAAGTTTGCCGCGCTGTGCTGTCTCCTGCTTGCGTATTCGCGCCGCAATGGCATCCGCATCGCCATCGATCGCAGCGCTTGCACGCAACACGATCGCCGCGTTACGGTTACTGAGATCGAAACGCAACGTTCCGGGCGACGCCAAATCCTCGACGCAATCGAGTCCGCGTGCGGCCTCCGCGCGGTAAAGAAAATTACGATACCAGAGAGGCTCATGCAGATAGTCGCCATTGGTCAGCGCAGCGACGGTGGGTAGAGCGGTGTAAGGTCGCCACGCGACATTTCTCGCGGCGATTCGCGGCGTGAAGTCGAACGCCGGATTTTCGTGGGTCAGCACGTGATAGTCGCGGCACGACAGCAGCGGACGCACGGATAGCGTCGCACCGCGCGCGCGGCCGATCATCCGCCAAGCCAGCAGTACATCGCCATCGGAACGACTGACAATGATCTCGTGTACAAGCCACACGTAAGCCGACAGTTGGAACATCCACTTCGGCCAGGGTTCGGATGAAAATTTGACGATCCGGTCGACGCCCCGTGGGTAGAAGACATCGGGCGTGTAGTGCTGCGTGCTGAGCGCCACGCGCTCGCCGCCAAGATCGACCCACACCTCCATGCCGGTGACCATCGCGACGCGATCGCCCGGAGGATGACGGGGCACCAGCAGCAGCGCGTGATAACGGCGCGTTCGATATCCCGCGACGGTTCCGGACGCGAAGCCGCCGAGCGCGTCGCTTTCGAGCCACTCGGCATCGTCGGGCGGCCGGCTGATCACGGCGACGGATTCTTCGATAACAACTCGTCCTCCTCGACGAGGCTCGGCGCCCTGTTCTGCAGCGCGTACTCCGCGTACTGCTGAATGAGCTTGGCGACGACTCCGGTCCATCCAGTCTGATGACTGGCGCCAAGTCCGGCACCGGTATCCCCGTGGAAGTACTCGTAGAAGAGGATCAGATCGCGCCAATGCGGATCGGTCTGGAACTTTTCACTGCGGCCATGCACGGGCCGCCGCCCGGATTCGTCCTTGAGAAATATCTTGATCAGGCGAAGCGAAAGCTCGGTCGCGACGTCCCACAACGTCGCCTGGTTTCCCGAACCGTGCGGCAGTTCGACCTTGACCGCATCGCCGAGGAAATAATGATGCTTCTGCAGCGCTTCGATCAGCAGATAATTGACTGGAAACCATACCGGGCCGCGCCAATTGGAATTGCCGCCGAAGAGCGCGGTGGTTGACTCTCCCGGCTCGTAGTCGAGAACGAATCGCTGATGATCGAGCTCGAGCTCGAACGGATGCGCGGCGTGCCGCTTCGATACCGAGCGCACGCCGTACGGACTCAGCATTCCGTCGGAGTCCAGCACGCGCGTGAGGATGCGTTCGAGCTTGTATGAATCGACGAGTGCGAGACGGACGCGATCCTCGATCCCCACATGCGACATGTCGGCGAGCCCGCGCAGCAGCTCCGGCCGATATTTGAAGAACCATCGGAAACGCGCGGCAAAATCCTTGTAACGCATCATGTTGCTGCGATCGCCGATCGCGACCGCGAAGACCGGAATCAGGCCGGCGACCGTGTGCGCCCTGATCGGAAACGTGCGTCCATCCGGCAGCCTCAATGCGTCGTAATAGAAGTTGTCCTCCTCGTGCCAAAGACCATCCTGCCACCCGCACATGCGATTGATAGCCGAGCCGATGTAGACGAAGTGCTCGAAGAATTTCGTGGCGAGGTCCTCGTACACCGGATCGTCTTTCGCCAGTTCGAGCGAGATGCCGAGGAGGTTCAGGCAGTAGGTCCCCATCCAGCTCGTGCCGTCCGCCTGGTCGAGCTTGCCGCCCAATGGCAGCCCGAAGCTCCGGTCGAATACGCCGATGTTGTCGAGCCCGAGAAATCCGCCTTCGAAGATGTTGCTGCCCTCTGTATCCTTCCGATTGACCCACCATGTGAAGTTGAGCATGAGCTTGTGGAAGATGCGCTCGAGGAATGCCCGATCCTTGCGCCCATACATCTTCTCTTCGATTTGATAGACGCGGGCGGCGGCCCATGCGTGCACTGGCGGATTGACGTCGCCGAAGGCCCATTCGTATGCGGGAATCTGGCCGTTCGGATGCATGTACCACTCGCGCGTCAGCAGCAGCAGCTGATCCTTCGCGAAGTCCGGGTCGATCAGCGCGAACGCGACCACGTGAAACGCGAGGTCCCAGGACGCGAACCAGGGGAATTCCCACTTGTCGGGCATCGACATGACGTCGCCGGCCGCCAGATGCCACCAGGCATGGTTGCGCCCCTGCGTGCGCGCCTCAGGCGGCTTCGGCTGCGCCCGATCGCCGTCGAGCCAACGAGCGACCATGTATCGGTAATACTGCTTCGACCACAACAAGCCCGCGAACGCCTGCCGCTGGACATTGCGCATATCCTCGGGAAGGTCAAAGGGTGTCACCCGCGAATAGAACGCGTCGGCTTCGAGCCGTCGTTGCTCCATCGTCGCGTCGAACGCGTCGTCCGCCGGCAGCGTCAGATGAGCGTCGCCACAAAGCCGGAGGCGAAGAACCGCGGTCTCGCCGGCGCCGATCATGCGGACGTAATGCGCGGCCGCCTTGGTACCGGTGCGACCGGCGTCGATCGCGTCATGTCGGCCGTCGATCAGGTATTCATGGAAGGCGTCCTTGACGAATGGCGAGGCATTCGGCGCACCGAAAAGCCTCTCCATGTTCGTTTCGTTCTCGGTAAACATCAGGTTGTCCGGCAGCTTGCCGTGAAGCCAATGCTGGGCGAGCTGATGATGTGTGGCCGTGAGCACGAAGTGCTCGGGGCCGACGCGCGCCACGTCGATCCGCGGTTTGGGCCGATCGACATACCAGGACCATTCGTTCTTGAACCACAGCGTCGGCAGCAGGTGCAACGCCCCGGCTTCGGGGCCCCGGTTGATCGCACTGATTCGAATCAGGATGTCGTCGGGTGCGGCCTTCGCATACTCGACGAACACGTCGAAGTAGCGGTCGTCGTCGAAGATCCCGGTGTCCAGCAATTCGTATTCGGGATCCTGCCTGCTGCGTCGCTGGTTCTCGGCCACCAGTTCCGCATACGGAAATGCGCGTTGAGGGTATTTGTACAGACACTTCATGTACGCATGGCTCGGAACGTTGTCGAGGTAGAAGTAGTACTCCTTCACGTCCTCGCCATGGTTGCCCTCGTTCGCCGTCAAGCCGAACATCCGCTCCTTCAGAATGGGATCGGCGCCGTTCCACAACGCGAGCGCGAAGCATAGTTGCTGCTGGTCATCGCAGATTCCCGCGATGCCGTCCTCGCCCCAGCGGTAAGCGCGCGAGCGCGCATGGTCATGGGGAAGGTATTCCCATGCCGTCCCGTTCGCGCTGTAATCCTCGCGGACGGTTCCCCATTGCCGCTCGCTCAGATAGGGTCCCCATTGGCGCCACCGTTCCTTGCCGGCACGGACCGCCGCGAGCCGCTTCTCTTCCTCGGTCACGATCGATCCTTTACGCCGCTTCGTCTACGATGACAACGGAAAAGGGTAGCATCGGCGAGGATTGACGGACAAAAGCCTGACGCGATCGTAAACAAATCCGGCCTCCAGTGGGTCGAACTTTCGTGGGTTGCACGACATTGCGGCCGAGGAGTGACGAGTTCAGCAATCGCCGGCGGTACCAATCGACATGGACACGTTACCTATCGTTTATCTCGCAAGGCACGGCGAGACGGCCTGGAGTCTTTCCGGCCAGCATACCGGCATTACCGATCTGCCATTGACCAAACGCGGCGAACGCAATGCGCGGCGGCTCGGAACGCGCCTCCGCGGACTGGCGTTTGCGGCGGTGTTCACGAGCCCGCTGCAGCGTGCGACGCGGACATGCGCTCTCGCAGGGTTCGGCGCCGTTGCGGAGGAAGATGCCAATCTGGTCGAATGGAATTACGGCCAATACGAGGGCCGTCGCACTTTTGAAATTCTTGCCGAGCGACCGAACTGGCAGCTCTTCCGGGATGGCTGCCCGGGAGGCGAGACACCGGATCAGGTCGGCGCGCGGGCCGACGCCGTGGTAAGTCGCGTCCGCGCAGTCGGCGGTGACGTGCTTCTCTTCTCGAGCGCCCATTTTCTGCGCGTCCTTGCGGCTCGATGGCTTGGGCTCTCGGCGTCGGAGGGTCGCCGTTTCATGTTGAGCACGGCAAGCCTGAGCGCGCTTGGTTACGAGCACAATGCATCGAATCCGGTGATCCGACTGTGGGACGAGACGAGTCACGTGGGTGCATGATATGCAATTGCGGAGACGCCACGATGAACGCAACATTGAAACTGCACGAACTCGGGCAGAGCCTCTGGCTCGACAACATCACACGAGAGCTGCTGGCGGGCGGCATGCTCAAACGGTACATCGACGAGTTGTCGGTGACCGGCCTCACATCGAATCCAACCATCTTCGACCATGCCATCAAGAACAGCGTCGCCTATGACGGCGCCATTCGCAGCGGCCTTGCGCAAGGCAAATCCGGCGAGCAACTTTTCTTTGAGCTTGCGCTCGACGATATCACGCGCGCGGCCGACCTGTTCCGTGCGACTTTCGAGCGCACGTGCGGCGTCGATGGATACGTGTCGCTCGAAGTCTCGCCGCTGCTCGCACACGACACCAAGACGACGCTCGCCGAGGTAAAGGACCTTCATGCGCGCGCCCGCCGTCCGAACGTCTTCATCAAGATTCCCGGAACGGTCGAAGGCCTCCAGGCAATCGAGGAGGCGATCTTCGCCGGAATTCCCGTCAATGTGACGCTGCTGTTCTCGCGGGAACATTATCTCGCCGCGGCCGACGCGTATCTGCGCGGCATCGAACGGCGCCTCGCCGCGGGGCTCAAACCGGACATCGCCTCCGTCGCTTCGCTTTTCGTGAGCCGCTGGGATGTCGCCGTAGCCGGCAAAGTGCCCGCCGCACTCGGCAATCGCCTCGGGATTGCGATCGCCCAGCGCGCGTACAAGGCGTACTGCGATCTCCTCGCGTCGCCGCGATACATGCGAGTGTTGAACGCTGGAGCTCGGGCGCAGCGCCTGCTGCTCGCGAGCACCGGCACGAAGGATCCGAAAGCGTCGGACATCCTGTATGTCAAGGCGTTGGCGGCGCCTTACACCGTGAACACGATGCCCGAAGCGACATTGAAGGCTTTTGCCGATCATGGCGACGTCGGCATCCCCATGCCGGCCGACGGCGGCGATTGCGAGACCGTATTGACGCAATTCGCGCAAGCCGGAATCGACATCGACATGCTTGCGTCGAGATTGCAGGACGAGGGCGCCGAGGCGTTCGTCAAGTCGTGGAACGATTTGGTCGATGTCGTCGCCGCGAAAAGTACCGCGCTGGAAAAGGCGAGCTAGCCGATCGCGGGCCAGGCGTCTCACGCGAGCGCAGTCATCACGCAAGGAAAGGTTGTGAACGTTCTGGTCATCGATGTAGGGGGAACGCACGTCAAGGTTCTCGCGAGCGGACGGCGCATGCCGCGGGAGTTTGTGTCCGGACCGACGCTCTCCGCGACACAGATGGCGACCGGCGTGAAACAGCTCGCAAGCGATTGGAACTACGATGTCGTTGCGATCGGATATCCCGGACCCGTACTGCGTGATCGACCCGTCGCGGAGCCCCACAATTTGGGCCGAGGATGGGTGTCTTTCGACTACGCTCGTGCGCTGGGTTGCCCCGTCAAGATGATCAATGACGCTGCGATGCAGGCGCTGGGCGCTTATCGCGGCGGCAAAATGCTGTTTCTCGGACTGGGGACGGGGCTCGGCTCAACGCTGGTGGTTGAGGGAATCCCTGAGGCAATGGAGCTCGGCCACCTGCCTTATCGCAAAAAAACCTACGAAGATTACGTCGGGCTCCGCGGACTCGAGAAGTTCGGCAAGAAGAAGTGGCGTAAATATGTCAAAGACGTTGTCGAACGGCTGGTGGCGGCGCTCGAACCCGAAGATGTCGTCATCGGCGGCGGCAACGCCGTATTGCTCGACGAACTTCCCGCGGGTGCTCGGCGCGGTGACAACGCCGATGCGTTCGTCGGCGGATTCCGTTTGTGGGCAGCGGATCGAATCCATCGGAAATCGGCAAAGTCATCGCGCATGCGCGATCACAAGAGAAAGGGCAGGCGAGCATGAAGGCCGTAATTCAGGCGCCGACATCGCATCCGGCGTGGAAGGCGCTCGAAACGCATCATCGGAAGATGCGCGACGTGCATCTTCGAAGCTTGTTTTCCGACGACGCCGCCCGCGGCCGGCGGATGACGGCGGAGGCAGCCGGCATCTTCCTCGACTACTCGAAAAATCGTCTGACCGACGAGACGCTCGCACTGCTGGTAGGCCTCGCCGACGAAACGGGACTGCGCGCCCGTATCGATGCGATGTTCCGCGGCGAGAAAATCAACATCACGGAAGACCGTGCGGTCCTGCACATCGCGTTGCGTGCGCCGAAGGGGGCCTCGATCGTCGTCGACGGCATGAACGTCGTGCCTGAGGTGCATGCGGTGCTGGACAAGATGACGGAGTTCTGCAACCGAGTCCGCAGCGGAGGGTGGAAGGGCCACACAGGCAAGCGCATTGGCAATGTCGTCAATATCGGCATCGGCGGCTCCGACCTCGGCCCGGTGATGGCCTACGAGGCGCTCAAGTTCTACAGCGATCGCAGCATGACCTTTCGCTTCGTCTCCAACGTCGACGGCACCGATTTTGCGGAAGCAACGCGCGATCTCGACCCGGCGGAGACGCTGTTCATCGTTTCGTCGAAGACTTTCACGACGCTGGAGACCATGACCAACGCGGCCAGCGCGCGTGACTGGTGCCTGCGCGGACTGGGTGGCGATGCCAAGGCCGTCGCCAGGCATTTCGTCGCCGTCTCGACCAATGCGACCGAGGTCGCCAAGTTCGGCATCGACACGGCCAACATGTTCGGCTTTTGGGATTGGGTGGGTGGTCGATACTCGATGGACTCCGCAATCGGCCTCTCGACGATGCTCGCGATCGGACCCGAGAACTTTCGCGCGATGCTTTCGGGTTTCCACGAGATCGATGAGCACTTCCGCACCGCGCCATTCGCGCAGAATCTGCCGGTGCTGATGGGGTTGCTGGCGCTTTGGTACAACGATTTCTTCGGCGCGCAAACCGTTGCCGTCCTGCCGTACGAGCAGTACCTCAAGCGATTTCCAGCGTACCTTCAGCAGCTCACGATGGAAAGCAACGGCAAGCATGTGATGCTCGACGGCAATCGCGTCGGGTACGACACGGGACCGATCTATTGGGGCGAACCGGGGACCAACGGTCAGCATTCGTTCTACCAGCTCATCCATCAAGGCACGCGCTTGATCCCCTGCGATTTCATCGCTTTCGCGAAACCGTTGAATCCTCTGGGTCGGCATCACGACCTGCTGCTCGCAAACGTGTTCGCGCAGACCGAGGCGCTTGCGTTCGGCAAAACGCCTGAACAGGTGAAAGCGGAGGGCACGCCGGAGTGGCTCGTCCCCCATCGGGTGTTCGAGGGGAATCGGCCCTCGAACACGATTCTCCTCGATCAATTGACGCCGGCGGCTCTCGGCAAGCTGGTCGCGCTCTACGAACACAGTGTCTTCACGCAGGGCGCGATATGGCAAATCGATTCCTTCGACCAGTGGGGCGTCGAGCTGGGCAAGGCGCTCGCCCAGCACATCGTGCCGGAGCTCGAAAGGGCGACCGTAGGCAATCTCGCACACGACAGCTCGACCAACGCGTTGATTCGCCGTTACCGAAAAATGAAAGGTTTGTCCGAGTGATACCGACCACGCAACGCGCGGGCGGGAATCACATCAACAACTAGGAAACCATCATGCAACTGGGAATGATCGGGCTGGGCCGAATGGGCGCGAACATGGTACGGCGGCTCATCGGCGGAGGTCACGAGTGCGTGGTCTTCGATATGTCGCAGAAGGCGGTGGAGGCGCTCGCGAAGGACAAGGCGGTCGGCGCGACTTCGCTCAAGGATTTCGTCGCCCGGCTCGCGAAGCCGCGTGCGATCTGGCTGATGGTCCCCGCCGCGGTTGTCGACAAGGCCCTTGCCGATCTGCTGCCGCTTGTCGAGTCCGGCGACATCCTGATCGACGGCGGCAATTCGTATTACGTGGATGACATTCGGCGCGCGAAGGAGCTTGCGGCGAAGGGCATTCACTACGTCGATGTCGGCACGAGCGGCGGCGTCTGGGGATTGGAGCGCGGCTTTTGCATGATGATCGGCGGCGAGCCGGCGACCGTGAAGCATCTCGACCCGATTTTCGCCCGGCTTGCGCCCGGCGTGGGTAACATCGAACGCACACCGGGGCGCGACAAGGTCGGCGGTACATCCGAGCAGGGCTATCTTCACTGCGGACCGAACGGCGCCGGCCATTTTGTGAAGATGGTTCACAACGGCATCGAGTACGGCATCATGGCCGCGTATGCGGAAGGCTTCGGCATCCTGCGCGCCGCTAACGTTGGCAAGCAAGCACATGCCGCTGATGCCGAGTCGACGCCGTTACGCGATCCTGACCATTACCAATATGACCTCGATCTGCCCGATATCGCCGAGGTGTGGCGGCGCGGCAGCGTCATCGCATCGTGGTTGCTGGATCTGTCGGCGAGCGCGCTGCTGGAGGATCCGGCGCTCTCTAAATTTGCGGGACGCGTGTCCGATTCCGGGGAAGGTCGGTGGACCATCAAGGCCGGCATCGACGAGGGCGTGCCCGCCCATGTGCTCACCGCGGCGCTCTACGAGCGCTTCAGCTCGCGCGGGCACGCGGACTTTCAAAACCGGCTGCTTTCGGCTCTGCGTTACGAGTTCGGCGGCCATCTCGAAAAACCGGCTGGCACGTAGCCGGGTAAGAAGGCGAGTGCGATGAGCGGAGCTCATTCCGACGCGTTGGTGTTTTTTGGCGCCACAGGCGACCTCGCGTACAAGAAGATCTTCCCCTCGCTGCAGGCGATGTTGAAGCGCGGGCATCTCGATGTGCCGGTCATCGGCGTCGCGAAGTCCGGCTGGAATCGGGATCAACTGCTCGCGCGCGCGCATGACAGTTTGGAGAAGCACGGCGGCGGTGTCGATGCCGCGGCCTTCGACAAGCTGTCGAAATTATTGCGGTATATCGACGGAGATTATTCCGATCCCGCGACGTTCCAGGCGCTGCGCAAGGAGCTCGGCGCGGCGCAGCGGCCCGCCCACTATCTCGCGATTCCACCGGTACTGTTTGGAACGGTCGTCGAGCATCTCGTGCAAGCCGGATGCACGGAGGGTGCCCGCGTAATCGTCGAAAAGCCGTTCGGTCGCGACCTCGAGTCGGCGCGTGCGCTGAACCAGATTTTGCTCGGATGCTTCGACGAGCAGCACATCTTTCGCATCGATCATTACCTTGGCAAGCGGCCGGTGCACAACATGGTCTTCTTTCGCTTTGCCAACGCGTTCCTCGAACCGTTCTGGAATCGCAAGTTCGTCAAAAGCGTGCAGATCACAATGGCCGAGAATTTCGGAATCGAGGGCAGGGGCGCCTTCTACGATCAGACGGGTACGATCCGCGACGTTATCCAGAACCACCTGTTCCAGGTGCTCGCGAACGTGGCGATGGAGCCGCCCGCGCGGCTCGACAGCGAGTCGATGCGCGATGAAAAGGTCAAAGTCCTGAAGTCGATCCCGCCGCTTGCAAACAAGGACGTGGTTCGCGGACAGTTTCGCGGTTACCGCAACGAGCCGGGTGTCGCGGCGGACTCCAAGGTCGAGACGTTCGCGGCATTGCAGCTCGAAATCGATTCGTGGCGATGGCAGGGCGTGCCGTTTTTCATTCGCGCCGGCAAATGTCTGCCGGTGACGTCTACCGAGGTCGTCGTACGCCTGAGACACCCGCCGAGGATTTTTCCGCACGTTTCCGCACCTGCCGATTACGTGCGCTTTCGCATCAGTCCGGACATTGCGATTGCGATCGGCGCGACAGTCATGGATGCGGCCGACGCCATGATCGGGCAGCATGTGGAATTGCTCGCCAGCCGGCATCCCGCGGCGGAGGAGATGGACGCATACGAGCGGGTTCTCGGCGACGCGATGATCGGCGACGCGACTCTGTTCGCGCGCGAGGATTACGTCGAGGAGGCGTGGCGCATCGTCGACCCCGTGCTGAAGCAAACTATGCCGGTATTCGAATATGCGCCCGGCACATGGGGGCCGGCAGAAGTCGATCCGGCAGTCGTGCCGCATGGCGGATGGCAAGACCCGGTCGTCACCGGCTAGATGCGATGCACATCGAAGTCCTGGCCGACGCGAATACGGTGGCCCGCGCCGCAGCCGCGCTAGTCGCTGCGGATGCGCGCTCAGGTGTCGCAGCGCGCGGATGCTTCACGATGGCCGTCAGCGGCGGACAAACGCCGTGGTTGATGTTGCGCGCGCTTGCGGGCGAAGACGTGCCGTGGTCCGGCATGCAGATATTTCAAGTCGACGAACGTGTTGCGCCCGACGGCGATCCGGATCGCAATCTCACGCATTTGCACGAGAGCCTGCTCGAGCACGCCCCGATCGCCGTTGAGCAGATCCATCCAATGCCGGTGGAATGCACGGATCTCGACGCGGCGGCGTCTCGCTATGCGTCGATCCTGCGTCAGATCGCGGGCTCGCCGCCGATGCTCGATCTGGTTCATCTGGGGCTCGGTCCGGATGGTCACACCGCTTCGCTTGTGCCGGGCGATCCGTCGCTCGATGTCATCGAGGCCGATGTTGCTCTTGCAGGACCGTATCAAGGTCGACGCCGCATGACGCTGACCTATCCGACGCTCGATCGTGCGCGACGTGTCATGTGGCTTGTCACCGGCAGTGAAAAAGCTGAAATGCTCGCGCGCCTGCGCAATCGCGACCCATCGATTCCGGCAGGCCGCGTCAATCAGGACAACGCGATCGTGTTTGCCGATCAGGCTGCCGCGGATCATGTCGAGTCGATGCGCGCGACGTGATTCCAACTTTGATGTCGGGTGGCGCAACGTGAAACAGAATTCGAAAGGAACGACATGGCCCAGACCGACGTGACGCAGCTTGCCATCAACACGATACGCACGCTGTCGATCGATGCCGTGCAGGCCGCGAATTCCGGACATCCCGGAGCGCCGATGGCGCTCGCGCCGCTGGTCTACACGATCTGGAATCGCGTCATGCGCTTCGATCCGCAGGATCCGATCTGGCCCAATCGCGATCGCTTCGTCTTGTCGAACGGACACGCTTCGATGCTGCTGTGGTCAGTGCTCTACCTTACGGCCACCCAGGCAGTGAATGCCGAATACGAGACGGTCGGCAAGCCGGCGGTGACATTGGACGACATCAAGCGCTTTCGCCAGCTTGGCAGCAAGGCGCCGGGCCATCCCGAGTATCACTTGGTGTCCGGTGTGGAAACGACGAGCGGCCCGCTCGGGCAGGGCATCGCGACGAGCGTGGGGATGGCAATCGCGCAACGCTGGCTGGCGACGCGCTACAACAAACCCGATTTTCCGATTTTCGACTACGACATCTACGCGGTTTGCGGCGACGGGTGTCTGATGGAAGGCGTGGGCTCGGAAGCTGCATCGATCGCGGGCCACCTCGGACTCGACAATCTGTGCTGGATCTACGACAACAACCACATCACGATCGAAGGCAGCACGAAGCTCACGTTCACCGAGGATGTCGCAGCTCGATTTCAGGGCTATGACTGGAACGTCCTGCGTGTCGGCGACGCCAACGACCTCGGCTTGATCGAGCATGCACTTTCGGTGTTCCGGCAGACCAAACAACGCCCGACGCTCATCATTCTCGACACGCACATCGGCTACGGCTCGCCACATCGGCAGGACACGGCTCTAGCCCACGGCGAGCCGCTCGGCGAAGAGGAAGTGCGTCTGACCAAACGTGCATACGGGTGGCCCGAGGACGCGAAATTCCTCGTTCCCGACGGCGTGCGCGAAGACTTTGCAGCAGGTATCGGCGCTCGTGGCGCCAGCGCACATCAGGCATGGAACAAGCTCTTTGCGAATTACCGCGCCAAGTATGCCGAGCTCGCGACCGAAATCGAGCAGATGCAACGGAGGGCGCTTCCCGCTGGTTGGGATCGAAACCTGCCGGTGTTTCCGGCGGACCCGACCGGCATTGCCGGGCGGGACGCGTCGGGCCAGGTCCTGAACGTCCTCGCGCAGAATATTCCCTGGTTCCTCGGCGGATCGGCCGATTTGGGATCGTCGAACAAGACCACGCTGAAATTCGCCGGCGCCGGTGACATTCAGACCGACAGCCGGGGAGGAAAGAACCTGCATTTCGGAATTCGTGAGCACTCGATGGCCGCGATCGTCAACGGCATGTCGCTGTCGAAGCTGCGGCCGTTCGGCGCGACATTCTTCATCTTCAGCGATTACGCGCGGCCCGCCATCCGCCTGTCCGCCTTGATGGAGTTGCCGACGATCATGGTGTTCACGCATGACGCGATGGGCGACGGCGAGGACGGCCCGACGCACCAGCCGATCGAGCAGCTCGCGTCGTTGCGCGCGATTCCGGGCATGACGGTGATGCGCCCCGCCGATGCGAACGAAATCGTCGAGGCATATCGGTACGTCGTGCAACTCGAGCATCGGCCTGCACTGATGGTCCTGTCGCGCCAAGCGTTGCCGACGCTGGATCGGAACCGATACGCGCCTGCGAGCGGCGTCTCGCGTGGCGCGTATGTGCTTGCCGACGCGTTGGGCGGCAAGCCGGACGTGATCCTGATCGCGACGGGCAGCGAAGTCGTTCTCGCCGCGCAGGCGCATGAGGAGCTGATCGCTGCCGGCATACGCTCACGCGTTGTGTCGATGCCCTCATGGGATGTGTTCGAAAACCAGACGCAGGAGTATCGCGAAAGTGTGTTGCCCGCCGAAGTCAAGGCGCGAATCGCGGTGGAGCAGGGCTCCACATTCGGGTGGGAGCGTTATGTGGGCGAGCAGGGGCACGTGATCGGCATGCACACCTTCGGAGCATCGGCGCCGCTCAAAGCGCTGCAGCAGAAATTTGGCTTCGACGCCGCCCACGTGGTCGCGGCCGCGAAGGATCTCCTTGGTCGCACGCCAACGAACGCAAGCTGCTGAAACTCGGTTCTGATCTAACACACGGTGTCAGCGTTGATCTGAATGATTCGCCGTTGAACGCTGCGGCGAGACGACGTGATGCCGACCCGCCTCCGCGGTCTTGACGTTGAGCGAAGCCGATCGCCCATACCGCGAATTCTTCGTGGAGGGGATCGTCGACAAATGCCTGTTGAATCGTTCGCCACCTTTCGCCGATTCGAAGCCGCTCGCTAGAACCGCACAGTTAGGCCGAGATTGACGCCCTGTGCCCAAAAGCTCGAGCTGTTGAAGCTGAAAGACGGCTGGGCGGGTCCTTGCAGCGTGGCGAGCGGGTCGTCCGAGAAAGCGACGCTCTGCGTCGTATTGATTTTGCGATTGACCTGATTGCCGGGCCGGGCGACGTTGTTCGCGAACAGGACGTTGTAGCCCAGCAAGATCGAGACTGCCGGGGTGATCCGGTAGCCGACATCGAGCCGCACTTCGGGGACGACCGCGAACACGCTGCGGCTGTGCCCGCCGATGTTCGTCGGCAGCGCGAAGTAGCCGCCGGGATACGTCTTGGTTGCTCCGTAGTCGTTGTAGTCGTTGGTCACGAGCGACCCGCTGACATCCACGGATTGCATCATCGCACCCAGGCCGACCTTGAACATGCCGCTCGTAAACCATCGGTCGGCGTCGTAACGCGCCCGCGCACCGAACTGTGCTCCGTAGAAATTGTTCGAGGCCTTGAACCGGTCGGTCGTTTCGAAGATGTCGCTGGGGTTGGGAGGAAGAAACGGGCTGCTGGTAGTGATCGTGTAGGTCTCTTTCAATTGCATCCATCGGAAGCCGCCGATGAGGCTCATGTTCCACGGCTGCGCCGAATCGAGCGCGTAGGTCGCGTTGGCTTCGGCACCCATCAGCCCGCTGCGCAATTCCGTCGTCGCACTTCCGGCGTAAACGGATGAAAGAGAAATCTCGGTGACGGCCTCACGATTCGCAACGACATCGAAGTAAGGCAGCAGAAGATCGATCGATCCGTCGGCGCCGGAGGAGGATACGCTGCGGCTGTCGGAGCGCGTGGCGATGTATAGGAAATTGCCCTCCAGACCCCAGCGCGCGTCAAGCGCGTAACCGGCCGTCAGGCGGAAGCCCGGATTGGGGTTGGTATCCATGCTTCCGCCGCCGAGCATGACGCTGGTGTCAGGGTGACCGTAGACCCCGTCGGTGATGATCGGTGTCGGCGTCGGGCTGCTCTTGAACCACCAGACGAGCCCCTCGACGCCCACGGTGAACGGCCCGAGCGGCGGGCCGGCGTTGCCGGTCTGCGCCGACGCGGCTCCGGCGATGAGCGACGACGTCGCGAGCACCGCAGCGATCACTTTCCGCATGACACGTCTCCCTCAGGCAAAACCATCGGCCCGCACCCTGTTCGTCTCTGAGGCAAAGCTCATTATTCAGGGACCCGTTGGACACGTGTTGGGCGTTCCGGGCCCGCACCACGCCGGGATGTTGAGGTTCAGCAACGGCCGCCCGCAGGTAGCGTCGAGCCCGGAAGGGCAGGTCGACGGATTCAGAGTCACGCCAACATAGTTGAGACGATCGCCATGTGCCGACAGGTTGCCCGTGCACTTCCCCGCCGCCACTACCGCCGGGGTCGAGTTGCGCTTGCAATAGTCGTTCTCCGGCGTCGGCACGCCATCTCCGCGTGCCGCGAACACCCCGCCTAACCCGAGCACGCTGTGCTGTTGGCCGGTATAGGAATCGGTCACGAGGAACATCGGGCTGTTGTCAGTCGGATCGTCCGTATCGCGGCCCATTTCGTCGACGAGGTACTTCACGTAATCCTTTTCGGCCGCGTCGGCGAAGAGGACGACCTCGCAGGACTTCGTCTTCTTACCGTTGTTCCAGAACGAGATCGGATGGTTGTACCCCAGCGCCTTGTTCTTGAAATTGACCGGTCGGCCGCACACGGTGCCGTGATCCCAGAATTGCCAGCCGGCGAAGTACTGGGTGAACGGATCGTACGCATTCTTGTTCGGGAGGAATGCGGTGCCGCCGATGTCGATGATCATTCCCGTTCCAGGGCCACCGAAGTTGCCGTAGAAATCGTCGATCGAAAACGAGTAGGCACCTGGCGCCGCGAGGCCCTCGCCGACGTTGTGGACAAAGCGCGTAAACGGGTTGAGGTTGTAGACGCTGTCGTATTTGGCCCAGAAGTGCAGGAACTTGTCGTAATGCCAGACCTTGGCGTCAGGGGCCGGAGTGCTGGGGATGACGCAGACATCGACCGGACATTTGTTCCCATCGAGGCTCGGACATTGCGCGCATTTGTCCGCGGGACCGAAGCCGGTGTAGGGCAGGCCGCGCATCAGAGCCTGCGCACTCTCATTGCGCTGCTTCTCTTCGCCGCAGGACGACGGGAGCGGCTTCGACGGATTGGCAGGATCGACGATGCATTTCGTCGGATCGTAGCCGGACTGGATGTTGTAGCCGATGATCGACGAGACGAGGCAATGCTTGTATTCCTCGGCCCGCAGTCCTTGCGTGATGCACCCGTCGGGAATCTTGGTCTTGGGGTTGACCTGCGTCTTGTCCTTGGCCTTGAACTCCTCGTAGATGAAGTTCACGGTGCGGCTGAAGGCCTCACAGAAAGTCACCTTGTCGGCGGCGATAACCGGCGTATCCGCGGGCGGCGTCGAGCAGTCGGGCCGCGTGTCCTTGTCGACCCACTTGAGCCACCTATCCGCGAGATTTTCGAGGGTAATGTTCTTGCTGTTGGTGAAATTCTTGGCGGGATGCGCCTTGTCTACGTTGTCCGTGAGTATCCACCGGCGCGACACCTTGTCGATGATGAAATTGTCGATGTCGCAACATGACAGCGGCCCGCCGGGAAAGCCGCCGGGAATGGGATTCCGCGGCGCTGGGCAGCAATTGCCGACATCGCCCGTGAACTTGCACATCTGGTTGTGCGTGCGGTCTTCCGGCGCGCCCGGCGGCGCTTGGCAGTACGCAGGCGTGTCATCCCATGCCTTCGTGTAGAAGTAATAGCCCGAGGTCGAGGTGATGCCATCCTCGTTTCTCTTGGTGTAGGCGATGACGCTGCTCCCGGACGGCAGCTTGTCGATGCGGTTCGGAACGAGTCCGCTGAAGACCGCGTTGGGATAGTTGAGCGGCGTATAAGCCGCGAACCCGGACCAGTGCGAGTCTGGATTGTTGAGAAAGCTCGTGAGGCGTTCGGCGAACGTACCGGTGGTCGCCGACGTGCCGAGCGCCAGCTTGCTGCCCATGTAGGCGGTGATGCCGCCGTCGACCGCCATCGTTGCAGGAAGATAGGCGTCGTCTACATACGAGACGTCGAAATCGAGCACTGATATGCCATCGGGATCGTTCTGATCCTTGATCGACTTGGCATTCCCGACCTGCGAAATGATCGTGTATTCGAGTAATTGGGCGGGCGCATCGGGCAGGTAGGCACCGCCCGCCAGCGCGACCCAGCACGCCGGATCGGCGTCGTTGTCGTTGGCGCAGATCTCCTTCGCCCAGGGCACCTTCAAGTCGTTGCCCTTTTGCGCACCGTCGGCCAACAGCGCTTCGAACTTGGTGACGTCGGCGATGAAAATCAGGATCCGCGCCGCGTCGTAGAAGCCGCCTTTCGGGCAAGGCTGATCCTTGGGGACGTTGACTCTCACCACGCCGCCCGAAGGGACGCCGGCGCCCTTTTTCCTGTCGTTGACGTAGATTCGTATCAGCGTGGTGTCGCTCAAGTTGCCGCAGTTGCTCGCCTGCGGCGCCTGGATGACGGGATAGATTGTCGTGGGGAGCTCGTTGTAGAACAGGAAGTAGCGCTGCATGGGATCGTCGACCTTGGCGATCTTCTGCGCAGCGGCCGGAGAGGCCACGAACCACAGCCCCGCCCAGAAGATGACGGCCGCGAATCGTGCATGCTTCATTGGCTGGCTCCCCTTGCAATGCAACTTGGATTGACGGGATCTTGGCACGCCGTCACGGATTGGACTTCGACGTCACTTCCTCGATCGGCACGAATTCGGATTCGAAGGGCCGAGGCCCCGCACGCGGCGAGCGTTTGCGCTGCCTATGGTCCAGCGCCGGCGGCGAACAGTACAACCGCTAGGTGTGCGAGACGATTCGAGGAATGCTTTAGCTACCACGGAGCCCTCGCGGAGTAGCTCGCGATTCTATTCCGAAAAAGCGGGCAGCGCGCTACCCGTCAGCTGCGGTGAGTGGGCCGCGCTTTCGAGGCGCGTTCGGCCATTTTGGCGAGCTTCGCCCGCGGAGGGAAAGTGCCGTTGGGACGTCCGCCCGACGGCCGGCGGCTGAGCGAATAACTCCGGTACCGTCGGATCGCCGTTGTCGGTTCCACGATGCAAGTCGTTAGTGCTTCTGTTCGGCTCCGGCAATGCCCCTTCCGCTGCCGCCATGGAGCTTGTCTCGTGCGTGGATCAGAGAGTACTTTTCCAAGTCTTGCTCTCTGCTTTTGGGCGATCCGATAGACCGACATGGAAGGCCACCGCGATCATCACCGCACCCTTCATGCTCGGACAGTCGGCGAGGGACGACAACGCCGAAAGAACAGGCGGCGTCACGTTCCGACGGCGATCGGCCTATAGCCGCACCGCGCAATCGTTTACGCGATTGCCGTCGGTTTTGTGGCAGCCGCGCCGGGTCAGTGCAATCCGAAGAACGACAAGACCGCAATGACAATGACGACGAGGCCCACGATGTAAATTATGTTGTTCATGGATTCCCTTTGGCGATAAAGAAAGCCGTCCTTGAACGGTGAATAATCATCATCTGCCGCATGCTCCAGACCAGTGCCGCTCAAGCGCCAGCTCCAATAAGTCTGCGTAGTCTCGCGCGGTTCGCCCAGCGGAGATAATCAGACGCGTGCGCGATCTGTCGCGGTGTTTGTCTTACGCAAGGGTCGCAGGGTCACGCGACAAAACTTCTGAAAGACGCTTTCTGGGACGACATGGAATCGCATAGCGGGCCGATTGCGCCGCGCAGCTTCACTATGGAAGCGTGCTGAACTCACGGCTCGTATGGATAACGGGCCGCCCGATGGCGTTTCGCTTCCCGCCGCGAGGGCCGCCACCGCGCGACCCTTTTGCTGCATAGTGGTGCGCAGCGCGGCATCGACCGCCTCTGCCGGAAAACAAGAACCACTCGAGGAGGATTTTATGGAATCGCTGAAGGCGGCGAGCGACACGCTGTTCATTCTTCTAGGCGCGGTAATGGTGCTGGCGATGCATGCCGGATTCGCGTTCCTGGAGCTCGGCACCGTGCGCAAGAAGAACCAAGTCAACGCGCTGGTCAAGATCCTGGTCGACTTCTCGGTGTCGACGGTCGCCTATTTCTTCATCGGCTACGCGGTCGCTTATGGCGTGACGTTCTTCTCGGGTGCGGAGTCGCTCATGCCGCGCAACGGCTACGAGCTCGTCAGGTTCTTCTTCCTGCTCACCTTCGCGGCAGCCATTCCGGCCATCGTCTCGGGCGGCATCGCGGAGCGCGCCAAGTTCAATCCGCAGCTTGCCGCAACGTTCCTGCTCGTTGGATTCGTCTACCCTTTCTTCGAGGGCATCGCGTGGAACGAGCACTTCGGAATCCAGGCATGGCTCAAGGCAACCTTCGGCGAAGAGTTCCACGACTTCGCAGGCAGCGTCGTCGTGCACGCCTTTGGGGGCTGGGTCGCACTCGTTGCAGTCCTGATGCTCGGCGCGCGCCGCGGACGCTATTCGAAGGAGGGCGGTATCGCGGCGCATCCGCCGTCGTCGATCCCGTTCCTCGCGCTTGGCGCTTGGGCGCTCTCCGTCGGCTGGTTCGGCTTCAACGTCATGTCCGCGCAGACCATCGACAAGGTCTCGGGACTGGTCGCAATGAACTCGCTGCTCGCGATGTCTGGGGGGACCATTGCCGCGTTCGTGGTCGGACGCAATGATCCCGGCTTTGTGCACAACGGCCCGCTCGCGGGGCTCGTCGCGATCTGCGCGGGCTCCGACGTCATGCATCCGATCGGCGCTCTTGTCACCGGCGCAGTGGCGGGCGCGCTGTTCGTATTCATGTTCACGTTGACCCAGAATCGCTGGAAGATCGACGACGTTCTCGGCGTCTGGCCGCTGCACGGCCTGTGCGGCGCGTGGGGCGGCATCGCCGCAGGCATCTTCGGTGCAAAGGCGCTCGGCGGCATGGGTGGCGTCGCGTTTTCCGCGCAAGCCGCCGGCACTTTACTCGGCATCGTCGTCGCGGTGATCGGTGCGGTGCTCGTCTACGGCGGCTTAAAAGCTACCGTCGGACTGCGGCTCGACCCGGAGGAGGAGTTCAACGGCGCCGACCTTTCCATCCACAAAATAAGCGCGACCAGCGAGCGCGAGACGGCGTGGTAGGCGCGGTCAGCGCAGGCGCTTGCATGACACGCCCATTCATCTGGCTTCTCCTTTGGAGTGCAAGCCCTCCGGATTCTACGGATCCACGATGGCTTTCCGCCATTCGGTGGGGCATTCATAGTGGCGGCTTAACCTGCGCTCGGCCATCCGCTCGCTATGGATCGGCGACAATCCGGACGGTTCGCATCGCCAACGCATTCGGATTGTTTTGACATTGCTGCGCTGTCCAAACCGCGAGCTCGGTTCCTTTGCGGGCGGATACGCTGATGAAGGTCGCCACGAGTTTGGCCAAGGCCTCGTTGTTCAGAGACGCGAGCCATGCGCCGCGCACAACTTGTGCGGCGACGTAGCCGCCGACTGCCTCGGCGATGTCGCCTGATTTGTTGATCGCGTTGAGCTTGTCGTCCGCTTCCGCCTTACAGTCCGTGAACAAGGCGGCGCCGGGCTTGTCAATGCAGCCGGTTGCCTTTGCGATCGCCGGTATATTCGGTTGTGCCGTATCGAACCAGGCCTCGATGAATACGCGCGTCAAGTCCCCCACGATCGCGACGTCGTCAATCTTCGTGACTTCGAAGCCGCGCGCAGTGCCAGGCGCAATGTTCACAGTAACGACCGGGAAGGCAAACTTTTGCCCGGCGCGGGTGATGAAGGCAGTGTCCTCGTCGGCGAGGTCCCACAACTGACATTTATCGTTCTTGCAAATGGCGGCAAGCATTTGCTTGACAGCATCGTCGACGATTTTCTTATCTGCTGCGCTCAGTTTGTCGTAATCCTGACCCATGGCGCGCGCAAGATCATTCCTGAGCCGAGCTTCCGCCGCCTTCCGGTCGATTCCGAAACTCAGAAGGTGTCCCTGGCGAAAGTAGTATTCGAAGTACCGCGCGAAAAACTCTGCTTCAGCGAAATGACCCTGTGCCGGTAGCTCCCGGCTGTTGGCGAGTTGCCGGAACCCTCCCGCTTGTGCGGTCTTGGCCAACTCTTCCAGTTCGCGTCGTAGTTGTGCGCGCGATATATGAACTTCGGTCGTGTTGGGCTCAGCAAGCCTGATCGACGCGCTGGACACCTGGACGGGCGACATTGCGGCGAACACTTTGCCAATCTCGCGCTTCGGCGCGGACTGATTTCTGATGCCCAACAGAATACGGGCGGCCTGGCCGCGTGGCGTCGACTCACTCAGCAATGATTTTGCGGCTTCAGACATTGCCGCGTCGCTTGATCGGGTGGTGAGCGATGGGGACCACGCCGCTAGCTGGTCTCGGGTGCACGAAACAGGCGCGGGAATAGTCACCTCAGCCGCGCTCACGGTTTCATCAAGCTGGGACTGCATTTGTTTGACGATGTAGCTACAACCGGAGATGGCAGCGATGCAACCGATGAAGATCAGCGAATGCGCTGCGACGCGCAGCTTGCGACGGTTCTGCATGTGTCTCCTTATAAAGCGTAACGTCCGCCCCGCGGCTCGCGTCCAGCGGCGGTGGCCGCTATGCTAATCGACACCGCCATGCTGTTCCGCCCCCTGGTTAAGTGGGAAAGAGTTTAACTTCATAGCGGATTCATTGTTGTCGCGGCGGCCATGTTGAAATCGCCGATGGGCGATACTTAGCCGGCCCGCATCGAACCGGATCGAGGCCAACCCCCTCGATCGTGCGAACCGTACGCTCCCCTCTCATCATGCGATCCCGCCGACCGAGGACCACGAATTTGCGCCCGACGCCGATCGTTTCGACCGCGGCGAATTACGGCCCTTCGCGCCATGACTCGGGTTCGCCTGCGCTGCTGGCCGGTGACATTGCCCCTCCGTGCATTCTCCCTGCGCTTGACGGAAGGAACGTCGACCTTCGCGCAGACGACATCGCCGGCAATCC
Organism: Casimicrobiaceae bacterium; assembly: GCA_036493535.1. GTDB lineage: Bacteria > Pseudomonadota > Gammaproteobacteria > Burkholderiales > Casimicrobiaceae > VBCG01. The sequence continues at coordinate 38,526 of DASXPO010000019.1, read as the reverse complement.
GATCGTTCTGCTTTTCTGCCCGAGGTTCTCAGGCGCAGTCGCCGATGCGCTGGCGGGCGTTGTCGCCGCACAGGAGTCATTCGGGTCGGCCGGCGCACGACTCTTCGCGATCACGCTGCACGATGCGAAAACCGCTCAGGCACAGAACATTCTCTTCCCGGTGCTGCTCGATCGCGACGGGACCGTGTTCCGTGCGTTTGGCGCCGATGCGCACGAAATGCCGACGACCGTGGTGCTGCGCCCAAACCAGCATGTGATGGCCGTTCTCAGAACAGCACCATCAGCGCAAGCCGCCGAGGCTCTCGCCCACGTCACGCGTCTTGTGGCGGAGCGCGAAACGCAACTGATGTCACATCACCCGCCCATCCTCATCGTCCCCGACATACTGAGCGCAGGCGATTGTCGCGATCTCATCACCATATTTCATACGCGCGGTCAGACATTCATACCGCCGGGTCCCGGGATCGACTACATCGGCACCGATTATAAGATGCGCATACCCGAATACGGCCGCGCAGACCGCATCGACCACTGGATCGTCGACGCGTCCACCGAAGCATTGTTGCATCGGCGCATGGAGCGGCGCCTGCTGCCCGAGATATTCAAGGCGTTCCAATATCGCATCACGCGTTGGGAAAGGCTGCGCATCGGCTGCTATCAAGGCGAGCGCGGCGGCGAGCTTCATGGACACCGCGATAATGTAGAACCGACGCCGTATCGCCGTTTCGCAATGTCGATCAACCTCAATCTCGAGGAATTCGAAGGCGGCGCGTTGCGCTTTCCCGAGTTTGGCGATCAGCGTTATCGTCCCGCAAACGGCACGGCGATCGTGTTTTCGTCGTCACTGCTCCACGAGGCGCTGCATGTCACTTCCGGCCGCCGCCTCGTGCTGCTGGCATTCCTGTTCGGTGATTATTGAAGGAAGACGCGGCCGGCCGATAGCGAAACGATGGCGAACCTCTCTTCGCATTTTGGCTAGGTCAGTTCGCCTATCGCGCTCTTGACGGCTTCGGCCACCTTCTGTCGGTCGGCGTCGGTATCTCCCATTACGGTGTCCCAATGAAGGCGCACGTAAGCCGATCTGTTTCTGCTCTTCAACACGAGCGTCTGGAGACCCCGTTGCTGTCCGAACGCATAGTCCGTGGCATAGCCGAGAAGATCGTGTACCCCGGCCTCCCAAATCGCATTCTGTACTGCATCGATGATCGCAGCCATCCGACGATGGAATTCGCGAGGGACGTCCACCGTGGCGGGATCTTTGTTAATCATGGCCGAGCTGCTTCAAGCCTGGGGCAGCATCGCCCTTGCCTTGCATTCCACAGCGTCTCCACCGCTTTGGCCGGTGCGGCACATGTACACCGCTCCCTCTTGGTTCGTAAAGCCACCCGAAAGAGATTCCGTTTCACGTCCACGTTGCGCCAGGTCAACCGATGCGTCAAGCGTGAGCGTGGCTAGCATCGCTGGTTCGAACGGGAGACTTACCTTGCGGAGCCACTTCAGTGCCTCTCTAATGGCAACAAAACTAGCCTAGAATCTGACCATGGCTGCGATTCTCATAGTGGAAGATGACCCGGACAACCGAAACCTTTTATCCGGCGCCGTTGCGATCATGGGCTATGAAATCCTTACCACCGATTCCGCAGAGCAAGCGTTGCGCGTGCTCGATGTGCGAACCGACATTTCGCTTCTCGTGTGCGATATTTGTCTTCCAGGCATGGATGGAATCGCATTGAGCGCAGTGGTCCGTCAGCGCTATCCGTCGCTGAAGGTCGCGCTTGTGACAGGAGATGCCGATGCCGCCGAGAGTGCGATCAGCAACGGTGCGATCGCGATGCTCAAACCGTACAACTTCACCGTGCTAACCCGCGTGATTGCTGAGACACTCGGAGCCACTTCGGAAGGCTCGTCTGGTGATCCATCTTAGGCCGGAGACTTTTAATATTCACGAAGACTCAATGACGGCTCGGCGACACATTAGACGCCGCCGGCCGACGACTAGAAAGCGCGCTCGAGATAGCTCTGAAACACGGCGACGTGGACGAGCGCGGAGTCGGCGCAATTGGGCCACAGGTCTTCGCTTCGGAAGCGCACGTCGTATGTCGGCTCGTCTTCCGCCTCGACAGCGTGTGCATGGGCGTCAGGGAAGGGGTAGGCCGGCGAGTCGCTTACCACGACGCCGGTCTTGCCGCGGATATAGCCCGGCATGCGAATATGGCCCGGCACATGGTCGGCGCGAACGCGAACGCGATCGCCCGGGTCGAAGTGCTGGCGGTCGGCCGCATTGCTTCGTCCCGCCGCGCTTGATCCGGCGAGCGGAAAAGTCCCACGAGCCCCTTTGTCCAACTCCTCCTGAGTCACGATTCCTTTTTCGACCAGTAGGGTCGCCAACCCCGTTAGCGAGCGCTCGTAATAGCTGGCCGTCAAATAATGACGCGGTTCCATGCGCTCGATCGCGTGGCGGTATTCGTCCATGTTGAAGATGCCGCGTCGCACCGCGAAGGCGTACAGCGAGTTTGCTCGCACCTCCCAGTTCGCGTGAAACGCCGGTGCGTTCAGGGTGTAGCGCACGGGCCCGAAGCCCTGTCTGCCGCCCATGTCATGAACGCCGTCCATGTTTCCCTCCATTGACTAAAGACGGGCCACGCCGATCATGGAGTCGCGCGTCACGATTTCGGCGAGCTTGTGCTCGGGCCAGCCAACGGTTTCCGACGGCTGGAAAGGCAGCACCATGTATCGCGTGTCCGCCGTGGTGTCCCACACGCGGATTTCGACCTCGGCGGGCAGGTCCAGCCCCATCTCCCCCAAAACTGTGCGTGACTCACGAACCACTCGCGAGCGGTATTCCAGATCTTTGTACCAGTCCGGCGGCAGACCGATGACTGTGAAGGCTGTGCACGAGCAAAGCGTGCAGCAAATGACATTCTGGACAGTCGGTGTGTTTTCCAACACGACAAGGTGTCGATGATGCTTGGGCATCGCGATGCCAAGCTCTGCGACGGCGGCACGCCCATCGGCAAGCAAGCGCTCGCGGAACGCGGCGTCGACCCAGGCTTTGGCCACAACCCGCGCACCATTTTCCGGGATCCACTGTTCCTGAGCGAGATGGTTCAGCTCTTCCAATGCTTCGGATGCATTCATTCCGCGTGCATCGAGTGCAGCTTGAATCGCTTCAACGCGTTGTTCCGGAGAAGCAGTCAGGTGTACGACGCGATCATGGTCAGCCATGGTCATTCCTCGGATTCGGCCTTCTATCATACGTGTCACCCGGACCGTTTCATTTGCCGCTCGCGCCACAGCTTGAGGTCGGCCTCGTAGCGTCGGAGCGCGTCGTCGTATTGCTCGAATATGCATGGGCTGCACCCGCCGCCGCAGCACTCCTGGGGCTCCGGACGTACCGGGGGAACGGGCGGAACATCCTCGTCATCCGCCGACGTCATGATTGACGCCGATCAGTCGCGAGACACGAATGGGAACGTCGGCGCGCTGGAATTCGGCGATGCGCTCCTGGAGCCGGCTGTCCGCCATCGTCATCCTTGAACGCAACCTCACGTATTCCGCCCACGATGCGATGACATAGCGTTCGACAAATCGTCCATCTTCGCCAAGATCGCGAAACACGCGCCAGCTCGTGGCGCCGTTTCGCCGGCGTGTGGGGCCGACCGCTTGAATCGCCTTCAAGAAGGCGCTGCGATGCTCGGGATCGATGCGGTACTCGACTTGGATCAGCACGGGACCGTCGTCGGGCTGCGGTTCGCTCGCAATGACCAGCTCGGACAACCGAGTTCCAGGCACGACGTCCGCTTCCTGACCCATCCTGACGCGGATGCGACGGAAAACGAGTTGCAGGACGATGACCGCAGCCGCGGAGGCGCCGAGCGAGAGATGCGTTCCGACCGCGGATGCGACTGCGCCCCATATCGCGCTGCCAATGGCCAGGCAGCCTTGCGTCGCGACGAGATTGATCGAGACAGCGCGCGCACGCACCCATGCGGGTGCGCTGCTCTGCGTGCCTGCGGAGAGCGTCGCGAATACGTAGACCCATGCCATGCCCGCGCATCCGGCGCCGAGCAGTGCAAGGGGCGTATTGCTGGTCAGCGCCACGATGAAGATCGCGCATCCCCACAACAGCGCACCCATCGTGACAACCCGGTTCATCGACCTCCGTTTCAATAGCCCCGGTATCGACGTCGCACCGATGACGGCGCCGGTGCCGAAGCTCGCCGAAAGCAGCCCGAAGCCGCCGGCGCCCAGTCCGAGTTGATCGCGCGCGATGACGGGCAGCAGGGCCCAGAAAGCGCTGGCGCAAACGCTGAACGCCAGATTGCGCACAATCAGCGCACGCATGGCCCCGGAATGGCGTGCAAAGCGCAATCCGCTCATCGCGCCGGACAACAGACGCTCGGGGACGCCTGGTAGCGCGACGTCCCGCGGCTTGCTGCGCTGCATTGCGAGGAACATCGGCGCAAAAAAGAACGCGCCGACGACAAGCGCGCTTCCCGGCGTGAGTGCGGCAGCGATCGCGCCCGCGAGCGCGGGGCCCACCGCACGTGCGACGTTGAAAGCCACCGCACCGAGCGCAACGGCGTGGGATAGCTGCTCCCGGGGCACCATTTCGTTGATGCTCGCCTGCTGCGCCGGCAGATAGAACGTGAATCCGGTGCCGACGAGAAAAGTCAGGAACAGCAGCGACGCGGGTCCCACGATTCCAAGCAGCGCGGCAACGCCCAAGAGCAGGCTCGCCGTGAACAGGACGATCTGCGTGACGAGAATGACGCGGCGCCGGTCGATGATGTCGGCCAGCGTTCCGGCGATCAGCCCGAAAATGAGCGTCGGCGTGGTGCTGGCGCTTTGCACGAGGGCGACCATCAATGCCGACGTTGTCAGCGTCGCCATCAGCCACGCCGATATCGTCGCCTGCATCGTGTAGCCGAGCGCCGCGCCGATCGAGCCGAGATAAAAGTACCGGAACGCTTCGCTGCGCAGCGGCGAGGATTCGAACGTCCTCGGGATGAGACCGGACAGGCGAGTGGCCACGACAGCAGTTTATCGTGCTTGCCTAAAGCTCCTGTTCCGGCACGAAGGCGCTGAGCAGCATGTTCTGCAGTCGTAGCAGTAGCGTGGTGTCGGGCTCGCTATAGAGAATCACTTCCCCGGTATCGTCCGTTGTCAGCCATTCGAGGCTTTGTCCATCGGCGGCGAATTGCAAGCGGTACGCGCTTTGGAGCTTGCTGATGTGAATGACGCGCAGCACTTCGCGCGCGAATTCCGGGCTATTGATGATGACGCCGAGCTCTGTGTTCGTGCTGTCTGAACGCGGATCGAGGTTCATCGACCCGATGAACACCATCGACTGGTCGATCACGGCAGTCTTGGCGTGCAGCCGTCCAAGCGAAGCGCCGGGGACCGCGAGATCCAGCCGCTTGTTCTGGAGCACGCGTATCGGGCTCAGCTCGTACAGATCCACGCCGGAACGCAGCAACGCCGGCCGATAGCGCGCATAGCCGGTGTGCACCAGCGGCTCATCGTTCGATGCGAGCGAATTGGTGAGGACCGTGACCTTGACCCCGCGCTGACGCAAGGCCGCAAACCCTTGCACGCCCATCGTGCCCGGGACGAAGTAGGGCGACGAAAGCACGACCTCGCTTTTCGCCGCCATCACCAGGTCGAAGACGTTCATCGTGACGCTCATGCTGCGCGCCGCTTCGGGCGTCATCGCGGTGACCTTGTCCGGTGAATCGGCGAACGCGGTGGCCTTGCCCCATTCCAGGCCGAGTCGGCCCGCCTCGAGATCATCGGTGATCGGACCGTAGCCGAGGATGTCGGTCGGCGGCATCGCGACCTCCATCATCTGATCGCCTTCGTCGACGAGCGCGTTGAATTCGTTCTGGAGCTGCTCGCGGCTGCGCGAGGTTGCGACGATCTGCCCGACCGGATAGGCATGCGCGCTGTTCCAATAGGCATCGAAGATATTCTCGAGTTGTGGGACGACCGCGCCGACGATGAATGCATCCATGTCGACGAAGTTACCCGACATGCTGCGCGTGAAGTATTCGTCCGCTATGTTGCGTCCGCCGGCGACGACCATCGCAGCATCCGCGATGAAGAGCTTGTTGTGCATTCGGTGGTTGACGCGCCGGAAGTCGAACAATGACGTCGTGTACTTCGCTAACAGGCTCTCGCGCCCGCAGCAGAAGGGATTGAAGAGCCGCACCTCGACGTTCGGAAAAGCGGACAGGCCGATGAACATCGAATCCGCGCCGGATGTATAGAGATCGTCGACGAGCACGCGGACCCGCACACCCCGGTTGGCCGCATCGCGGACGTTCCGTAGCAGCAAACGTCCGGTGCGATCGTTTGCAATGAGGTAATACTGGATGTCGAGCGAATATTGCGCGCGCCGGATCAATTCGACGCGAGCGTCCAATGAATAGGCCGCAAGCGGCATCAGGCGAAATCCAGTCAGCTCCGGCGAGGGCGTGGAAACCTGGACCATCTTCACAAGCGGGCTGTCAATCGCGGGTTTCGTCGCAACCGCCACCGGCGTGTCCATCCGCTGCGGCACGACGCCGCAGCCCGCCAGCACCAGCATTGCCCAGGATGCGGTGGCAAGACGGACTAGAATGCTCTGCAATGACAGGGAGATCGGCATGATTCGCTTGCTCGCTTTCACATTCGTTTGCGCAGCGCTTGCGTCGCCCGCGCGTGCCGCCCTCGACATCGGCGAACGCGCACCGGATTTTACGGCCCCGGCGGCGATGGCGGGTTCAGTCTACAACTACGCGTTGTCCGACGCGCTCAAGAAGGGACCGGTCATAGTCTATTTCTTTCCGGCCGCTTTCTCCGAAGGCTGCTCGGTCGAAGCACATTATTTCGCCGAGGCGGTGCCGCAATTCGAGGCGCTCGGCGCGACAGTGATCGGCGTGTCCGCCGATGACATCCAGACCCTGTCCAAGTTCTCCGTTCAGGCGTGCCAAAGCAAGTTTCCGGTCGCCTCGGATGAGAAGCAATCGGTCATCAAGTCGTACGACGCCGCGATGAAGACGCGACCGGAATATGCAAACCGGATTTCCTATGTCATTGCGCCGGATAGGTCCATCGTATTTCACTACATGAGCCTCAATCCGACGAAACACGTCGAGAAGACGCTCGAGGCGCTCAAGAGCTGGTCGACGACGAAGAAGTAGCACAAACCGTTGCCGATCGACGACGTCGGCCTGGGACTTACACCGCCGATCAAAGGCGGCCGACACGATCTCGCGTCTTGCCGTGTAACCGGCGACTCCTTTGGAACCCCATGCACGGGATTGTTACAAACACATTGACGCGGCATCGTCAACGCCGCGTCATAGCGACCGTTGAATGGTGGTGAATCCAGCGCAAATGGACGCTGGCTTGAGATAAGGAGTGACGTGATGAGAACGTTATTGACTGCAATTGCAACCGCGGGCGCGCTCGCATCGGACGCCGCCTTCGCGGGCACCGCGACTGTCCAAAATCACGAACCCCGTTTCGACTCTGCGACGATCCTTCGTGTGCAATACGATCGATCCGATCGATGGGACGATCGTGGCGCGAACATCAATGAGCGCGAAGCGCGGATCAACGCGCGGATCCAGCGGGGAATCGAAGACGGGCGGATTACCGATCGGGAAGCGCGTCGGCTCTACGGCGAGCTCCGCAACGTCGAAGCGAAGGAGCGTGCTTTTCGCTCGGACGGACGCATTGGCGGGCGCGAGGAGGCCGAATTGCACCGCGATCTCGACCGGCTGGCTTCAAACGTTCGTGACCAGGTGCGGGACGAGCAACGGCGTTATTAGTCCACGGATCTGTTCTTAGCCCTAAAGCTGCGCGGGTTGACTCCGCGCAGTTTTTTTCGCCCGATCAGCGGGCCTCGTTGCGCCAGCATCATCCCGGAACGCAGGGCGCCGTCCCTGCATCTAATGGCGTTATTGGCGTTCTGACGAAAACCATGCCCCTCCACGCCCTTAGCTCCTATGCAACGCTCGACGATGCCGAGCTCGCTCGCCACATCGCGGGGCGCGACGACGGTGCGTTCGAGGCGCTGATGCGCCGGCACAACGGCCGGCTGTTTCGCGTGGCGCGTGCGATTCTTAAAGACGACGCTGAGGCCGAAGACGCGCTTCAGGACGCTTACATCGACGCCTACCGCCATATCGACGGCTATAGAGGCGACGCCAAAATGTCGACATGGCTCACGCGAATTGTCGTCAATCAGGCGCTCGGTCGGCTACGCAGGCAAAAACGCGATGGCGTCGTATTGCCCCTCACGGCGCCCGACCGCGACGACCGTGAACAGGAGGAACACGCAGTGGCCGACACTTGGGCGGAGTCTCCGGAGAAGGCGGCGATACGCGCCGACGTCCGGCGCGTGCTGGAACGAAAGCTCGACGAGCTGCCGCTTGCGTTTCGTACGGTCTTCGTCATGCGCGAAGTCGAGGAAATGACCGTCGACGAGGTCGCCGCCTCTCTGTCGATTCCACCTGCAACGGTTCGCACGCGCGTGTTTCGGGCACGGGCGCTACTGCGCGAATCGCTGGCGCGCGAATTCGATACCGCGTCCGTCGCTGTGTTCGGCTTCGCCGGCGAGCGTTGCGATCGGATCGTCGCCTCCGTGCTCGAGCGCTACCGCTCCGCCTAAGTAGCCGGGAACGGGAGTCGCGCCGGCTTCATCTAATGGGCCGCATCCAATCGATGAAGTCCTGCGTATCTACACGCGGGACAACCCCTTCACAGGAGCCGAATATGCGTATCCTCAATATCGCTGTTGCAACCGGGCTATTCCTTGCTGCCGGCCTCGCCTCGGCGCAGGCGCCGAACGACGCGCAAATCGCCTCGATCGTCGTCGCCGCGAATACCGTCGATATCGACGCCGGCAAACTCGCGGAGTCGAAGTCAGGGAACGCCGAAGTGAAGGCGTTTGCGCAGCGGATGATCACCGATCACAGCGGCGTCAACAAGTCGGCCGTCGATCTCGTGACCAAACTCAAGGTCACGCCCCAGGACAATCCGACGAGCGAAAGCCTGAAGTCGGGCGGTGAAAAGAATACAGCGAACCTCAAGGACTTGAGTGGCGCCGCGTTCGACAAGGCTTACATCGATCATGAAGTCACTTACCATCAGCAAGTGCTGGACGCCCTCGACAAGACGTTGATCCCGAGCGCCAAGAACGAGGAATTGAAGGCCTTGCTGGTCAAGGTGCGGCCGGCGTTCGTCGCGCATCTCGATCACGCGAAGATGATTCAGACGAAGATCGGCAAATAAGAGTGAATGATGTAGCGATGATGATGGTTCAATCGTGGCGATTCGCGGCGGCGGCCCTCGCGCTGTCTCTATGCATCAACATGGACGCAGCGGCCGCGGACGCTGCGCCGAAATCGACCAATCACACCATCGTGATCGACAGCGTGCGCTTCGAGCCGCAGGCGCTCACGGTGAAGATCGGCGACACGGTGACGTGGGTCAACAAGGATCCCTTCCCGCATACCGCAACATCGCAGGCGGGCGGATTCGACTCGAGGGAAATCGCGCCGGGCCAATCGTGGCGATACACGGCGATCAAGCTCGGTATATTTCCCTACGTCTGCGCGCTCCATCCCACGATGAAGGGCACGCTGACGGTCCAGTAAGCAACGAACACTTGCGTCGCACATTGCTCACCTATGTACTGCGCATATCCCGTCACCGCTTCCGGTAGTCCGTAAAAACGCAATCTCTCGTCTTCACGATCGTGTGGCACGCGAACCGCACTTCGCGTCCGTCTTGCGGTGGGCCGTCAGCGGTCCGGATGCGACGCTGCGAGAGAGAGTGAATCTAACGAAAAGCCGGTCAAAGCCGCACGGTTAGTCATCGCCATACATACGTTTTACCGTAGTTACCAACCGCTTTATCCACCGGTGGCATCGCGACAGAGACAATGAGATAAGCGAAATATTGCACACCGTGCGCGGACCAATGCGCCGCAGCGGTAATAGATGTGCAACGATTGAGCCTCACGACGGCGGGTTTTTTTGAGACGCCTGCGGTGCTCGCGCGCAACGTCAACCCCAAGAATGCCGGCGCATTCGACCGCAACTTTTTCGAGCATCGATTCAAAACCGTCAGGGGAGATGCCATGCAAACAGTTGCGCACGGAGACGGATTGCGCCGCGTGCCGGAGATCGAAGATGCTCGATCGATTAACTGGGAAACGAACGAGCGCACGATCGAAGGCGTCCTGTGGGCTCTCGCTATCATGGCACCTGTTTACGTCGTGATCGCGTGGATGTTCGTCTAGTCTCACGACGATAAGCGTCAGCGCAGGATCCGAAGAAGCCAGACCGCCGACCTGCCGTCTTGCGCGTCGAGCCCCTTGGTGAAGCAACGAGCCATGGGACCCGTCAGTTGGATTGGGACGGGTGACCCTCGGCAGGATAAAACGCACGCGCGATTCGTTGCGCGAGGGAGGACATTTCCAAGTCGTTGGCCGCGACGGGCGCATTGGTAGCGGGTCCCCTAGCGAAGGTACCCCGACTCGCCGGTTGGTTCCATTCGCCTGAATTCGACGACGCCGCTTGCATGCGCGCGAACATGTCCGGGAAGGATTCCCCAACCAGCGGATCCGAGGATCGATTGGCGTAAGCCGACGCGGATTCCTGCGCGGGCGAATCCCATTGCCCCGAGTTCGACGATTCGGCCTGCAACTGCGTAAACGCGTCGGAGAAAGACTCCTTGACGAGCGGGTCGGTCGGTTTGCTGTTGAGCGTCGGGTCGGGCTTGAATGTGTACGTGCCGAAGCTTTGCAGCGATTGCATCGTCTTGAACTGGTCTGCGAAAGATTCGGTCTGCGTCTGTGCAACGGCAAGCGTCGCAGTGCCGAAGAGTAAGACGGCGGTGACGGCCTTCGATAATTTCATCGCACTTCTCCTGTGGAAAAAGATGGACACGCGCTTCGCGTTCGAATCAGCGTTCGCTGGAGCGACGGCGGTTCGGCGCGCATCGTCATTGCGCGCCCTCCGTGTTGCCGACGCATTTCGCGAATGCGAAGCTTTGTTACGGTTGATACACAGGAGGTATCGATAACCGGACCGGCGGTTCGCTTCTCAGCACCGGCGCCGGCGACGTTGCGAACATCAATGGTTGAACGTCACGAACATCGATCCGCCGCCCGTACGTTCGAGCAGCCGCATCCGCCGCTCGAGATCGGCATGGTCGGTAGCGGAGGCCAGGTAGCGTTCATGCGGAGCCGGATCTTGCAGACAGCTCCACAGTTTTCCAACGATGTGCTGCACCTTCGATTGCGACGCGTTGCTTTGCAAGGCGTATTGATTCATCGATTCGATCCATTTTTTCATGTGAGTGCAGGCGCGGCAGGTGACCGGTCCTGGTTAAGAACATATGCGGGCGGACGCCGCGAGGTCCAATCGGTTCTGCCTAACGCTTCGATCGCCGCGGCGGATCGCGACCGCAGAAGTTGCGCGAGAGAACGCTGCGATGTCCTTGGTTTGAAGCGCTTTGTGCAGTGAGTTGCCGGACACCCGCGGGGAGCTGCGTGGGCGCGACCGCCGCTCAGGATGCAAGGTAACATCGCCGGTTCCATTCGCTATCGCCGAGCTCCTAGTGCCCGAAGCTCTCTACACAGTCGCCGCCTTGCTCGCGGTTGTCGCCGCGGTGGCGTGGATCGCCAAGCGCGTCCGTCTTCCGGTGCCCATCCTGCTCGTGATTGCCGGCATCGCGCTCGCATTCACGCCGGGCCTGCCCCGCATCGAGCTCGACGCAGACGTAGTCATGCTCGCGCTCCTGCCACCGCTCGTTTATTTCGCTGCCTTCACGATGAGCTGGCAGGCGTTTTGCGCGAACATCCGGCCGATCTTGTTGCTTGCGATCGGCTGCGTGCTCGCGACGACCGTCGCCGTCGCGGCCGCGGGGCATTGGCTGATCGGTCTGCCGCTCGGCGTCGCGTTTATTCTGGGCGCCATCGTCTCGCCACCCGATGTGGTCGCGCCGCTTGCGATTGCCGAACGGCTCGGCATTCCGCGCCGAATCACCGCAGTGCTCGAGGGCGAAGGGCTGGTGAACGACGCCACCGCGCTGATCCTTTTCAACGTCGCGCTGATCGCCGTCCTGACGGGGCGCTTTTCCCTGGTCGATGCCACTCGCGATTTCGCGCTGGTGCTGCTGGGTGAGACCGCGTGGGGATGGTTGGTGGGATTTATCCTGCTACGCCTTCGCCACTGGGCGCGCGAGCCGCGCATCGAGGTGATGCTATCGCTGATGACACCGTTCGTTGCCTTCTGGATTCCGCATGCGCTCGGCGGCTCGGGCGTGCTCGCCACCGTGGTCGCCGGCCTCTACACGGGTTCCGCCGGCGTCGCGCTGATCCGCTCGGACACGCGTCTGCAAGCGGTGTTCTTCTGGGACATCGTCAATACGGTCATCACCGGAATGATTTTCTTGCTCACGGGATTGCAGGCGCGAACGGTCGCGGCCGGCCTCGATCGCGCAACGTTGTCGCAACTCCTGTTGCAAGGCGTCGTCATCAGTGTCGTGGTGATCGTGGTGCGCTTCGTGTGGGTGTTCCCGGCCACTTACTTGCCGCGCTGGCTGACGCCGTGGTTGGAACGACGAGATCCGGCACCGTCGTGGCGCTTTCCGTTCATCATCGCGTTCACCGGCGTGCGCGGAGTCGTCAGTTTGGCCGCGGCGCTGAGCGTGCCGACAGCGATCGCCTCGAACGCGCCGTTCCCCGGGCGCGATCGTGTGCTCGTGATTACGTTTATCGTGATCGTCGTCACGCTCGTTGCGCAGGGCCTTACCCTGCCGTTCGTGGTGCGAAAGCTGGGTCTTGACCGGCTGGGCTTGGCCGAGCGACGCGAGCGCAACCGGCGCGAGGCGGAAGCGCGGCTAGAAACGGCGCGTGCCGCGCTCGTCCAGCTCGAGGCCGCGGCGGCAAGCGAAAATCTGAAGGACGAGCTGGTGCAACCCTGGATGACGCGACAGCAGCAGCGTATCGCGCAGCTCGACGGCGCGAGAGATCCGTGCGGGGACGCCTTCGACGAGGCCGCGCGCGTGCAACGCGTCGAGCTCGCGTTGATTGCTGCCGAGCGCGCACGCCTCAATGCGCTGCTTCGCGAAGAGAAGATCAGCGACGAAATTCGCCGCCGCATCGAGCGTGAGCTCGATCTCGACGAGGAGCGGCTGCGCCGGAACGTGCACGGCATTGCTGGCGATGCACCACCCGAAATCGGACCCGCACGAACGTAGCGTCGTGATAGATAAACCCGGAGCATCGTAATGTCGGACGCTCCCTCGCTGCTGGACGAGCTGCGCGTGCAGTACGAGGCTGCGCGCCAGTCGCAACACGGACACGCGGATGTGCCCGGCTTCGAGGAGATAAACGGCCAATTGCGCAAGGCCTTTCGATCGAATTGGGATCGGGCGGTGCGGCTCTCGCGGAAAAAACGCTCGACGAAGCAGGACTCCGGTACACAAGCAAGCATGTCGAGATTCGCGACGGCGCGCAAAAGTGCGTGATCACCGTGCCGGCTGCCATTCCGTCATCGATTTCGTTTCGTGCGGACTACCAGACGGGCCTCGTCCGCGTCTCGTTGATCAACGTCGATCGGTTCGATCGAGTGATCCTGGAGTTCCATAGCGCGGCAATCGATGAAAGGTCCTGGAGGACCTCGTCCGTTTCATGCTGGGTCGCAGCGCCGCCTTTCTGCGCCGGGGCACCGCTCGCCGGCATCCATGGGCAACCGCCGGCTTGAACGACAGCAGCGCCAAGACGTCGATCATGTGCGCCGAATGCGGCGCACCGCGGCGATATACGTGATCAACGCAAGCACCGCGACCGCGATCAGAACGGGCAATGAAAAGTCATAACCGAGACGCGGCGATACGCATAGCGTCAGGCCGATCGGCGCGAGCGCCCGTGCGATGAACGACGGCGCAGCGAGCCTGCCCATCATATGGCCGTATCCTTCGTGCCCGAACAGCTCTGCGGGTACCGTGCCGCGGACGATGGTCTGAATACCATTCGCGCAACCGTACGTTGCTGCGAACAGCAGCGCGAGCGCCAGTTGTGCGTTCATCAGCGACAAGCTAACCAGTGAAAACACCAACAGCACGAGTGTGGCGGCGCCGACGACGATGGCCGAGCGCCGACGTCCGAACGTGAGCTCGGCGAGGCGTCCGACCAATTGCATCGGACCGATCAACGAAGCGACGAAGACCGCTGAAGCGACGCCGAGCCCTTTGGATTGCAACAGATTCACGACGTGAACCGAAATCGCCGAAGTGATGAACGCATACAACGCGAATGACGTCGAGAGCGCCGCAAATGTGCCCCCGGTTGCATTTGCGCGGTTGCTTGAAGCGACGTTTTTCAGCGTCGCGTCGGGGGCATCGCGATGCCTGATCCCAGCCGGCAGACACCACAGATGCAGCGGCAGGCAAACAAGCAATTCGGCAGCGGCAAATCCGGCCACCGTGCCCCGCCATCCGATATGTGCGAGCCCGAGCAGCGACAGCGGGAAAAACACGGTGCCGGCGAGACCGCCGAGAAGGGTGATCGCGGTCACGGAATTGCGAAACGATTTGCCCGCGTGCTGGCTCAGCGCCGCAAATGCCGCTTCGTACAAGGTCATTGCGCGCGCGATGCCTGCGAAGGCCCACGCGATAAAGAACGCGCTTACCGTGGGCGCCAACGCCAGGGCCGCGAGCGAGACCGAAGCGAGCAGCGATCCCAACGCCAGGATCCGCCGGCCGCCAATGCGATCGATCATCTTACCGACGTACGGGCCGACCAGACCCGACACGACGAGGCTGGCGGAGAAGGCGCCGAACACGACGGTATTGGACACGCCGAATTCCGTTCCCATCGGTCCGCCGAGGACCGCAATCGCGTAGATGAGGGCGCCCCAGGAGATGACTTGGCCGATGCCCAGGCCGATGACGATTCTCCCAAGCCTCATTCCTGTTCCTGGCTGCATTCGAATTCGGCGGCCGACGCTCCAACCGCCATCGCCCCAAATGGCGCACTGCGCCCATTTTCGCTACGATGACGGCCAGCAGGTGTCCGTCGCGCGTGTCTCGCGCGGCGGGTGAAACGGGAAGCCGGTGCGCGATGGAAAAATTCTTCCGACGCAACCCCGGCGCTGCCCCCGCAACGGTAGATCGGTGCGGGTCGTCCTCCGGTGCGATTCAACGAGGTCGCGCTGAGCCACTGTTCGCCGATCTGCGAATGGGAAGGTGGACGATCAAAACCGATGAGCCCGGAGACCGGCCTGCACCGGAGCTTTCGCGACTTTGCGTGAATTCCGGGCGTTGGCGCATCGCGGGTTGGCGACGGTGGGTTCAAGCGTTCGCGCCGTGGGCTGCTGTTACGGGGCACACGGCACATCGACGACTCTCCTCCTGGTAGCCGCTTCGCGATCCATCGATACCCACCGTCGCGCGGGGATGCGCGGCTTATGAGGAGGCGTTTTCATGCGTTATCGTACTGTGCCGGTCGTGCCCGCGTTGGCGGCGACGATTCTGTTCGTGCAGAGCGCGAGTGCGCAAAGCACGAGCGCTGAGACATCGAAAGCCACGTTGCTCGATCCGATCGTCGTCACCGCCACACGATCGCCGCAGCGATTGTCGACGCTCCTCGCCGATGTCACGGTCATTGGTCCCGAAGAAATCGCGCGTGCGGGACAGTCGGGCCTGACGGAGCTGCTGTCGCGCCAGCCCGGCGTCGAGATATCGGCGAATGGTGGTCCGGCGAGTACCAGCGCCGTCTTCTTGCGCGGCGCGAACAACGCGCAAACGCTGGTGCTGATCGACGGTGTCCGCATCGCTTCGTCGACGAGCGGAACGGCGGCCTACGAAGCGATACCGGTCGATCAGATCGAGCGCATCGAAATTCTTCGCGGGCCGGCGTCGAGCCTTTATGGCGCCGATGCGATCGGGGGTGTCATTCAGATCTTTACCAAGCGGGGCGACCAAGGCGGCGTTCGCTTCAACGCCAGTGGCGGCTATGGCTCATACGACACCTCGAAGCTCACGGCTGGCGTCGCGGGTAGGACTGGACTATGGACCTATGCATTGCAATTGGGCGCAGCACATAGCAGCGGCTTCAACGCGATCTGGAATCCTGCGAACTTCAGCTACAACCCGGATCGCGATGGCTACAAGAATGCCAATATTTCCGCAAGCGGTGCGTGGCGATTCGCCGATGGCCATGAGCTATCGGCGCAAGTCTTCCGCAATCGCCTGAACGCGAAATTCGACGCCAGTCTCAATTTCGACGATCGCACGGT
Source organism: Casimicrobiaceae bacterium (assembly GCA_036493535.1). Classification (GTDB taxonomy): domain Bacteria; phylum Pseudomonadota; class Gammaproteobacteria; order Burkholderiales; family Casimicrobiaceae; genus VBCG01. The sequence goes on along the minus strand of DASXPO010000019.1, from coordinate 22,225 downwards.
CACGACGGTCGAGAGCTATTCGATCGCCGCCCGCGACCGATGGACGGATTCGTGGACGAGCTGGCTGCAGGCCGGCGTCGGCAGCGATGACAGCGACAGCCAGACCGCTTTTGGTGACGGCCGCTTCAACACGCGGCAGCGGCAATACGCTTGGCAGAACGACCTGGCACTGCCGATCGGCGCCATGCAGCTTCTCGTGGAGCGCCGCGAAGAGCGCGTGACGGGCGATGCCGACTATGCCGTCACCGAGCGCACGACCAACTCGGTCGGAGCGTTTTACCAAATCCGTAGCGGCGCGCATACCGTGGAGGCGAATCTCCGTTACGACCACAGTTCGCAGTTCGGCGGCCGTACCACCGGCGCGCTCGCGTACGGCTATCGCTTCAGCCCGATGTGGCGCGTGACGGTGAGCGCCGGCACGGCATTCAAAGCCCCCACATTCAACGATCTTTATTTCCCCGGATTCTCCAATCCCGATTTGTTGCCGGAAAAATCACGCAACATCGAAGCAGGTCTCTACTATGGCAACGGCGATCAGCAAGCGCGTTTGGTCGTCTACCGCAATCGGGTCAGCGACCTGATCGTGTTCGTGTGCGATGAGACGTTCGCATGCGCGCCGCAAAACGTGGCCCGGGCGACGCTCGAGGGCGTCACACTCGGCTACGAAAAGAGCTGGGACGAAGTTGCGCTGAAAGCGAGCGTCGATCTCCAGCGCCCCGAAGACGATGCGGCCGGCGCGCTCCTGCCGCGCCGGGCGAGACGCCACGGCGCGCTGGTCGTGGCGCGGAACTGGGGCGCCTGGCGCATTGGCGTCGAGGAAATCGCTTCATCGGAGCGCTTCGACGATGCAGCGAATACGCGAAAAATGGGCGGTTACGCCTTGACCAATCTGACGGTCGAATACGCTTTCGCCAAAGCCTGGACGCTGTTCGCGCGCATCAATAATCTGTTCGACAAGAATTACGAGCTGGCGGCCGACTACAACACGCCGCGCGTCAATGTGTTTGCCGGCGTCCGTTTCCAGCAATGAGGGAAGTTGACCCGGATCGACTGTCGGATGCGGCCTACGGCCAACGCGGGTTGCAGTCGCCGGCAGCCGATGCTACGGTACGTGGAAAACCGCCCGCCGAGGCTTTCGCCCTCGACCCGTTGCGGTGCGGCAAAATCCTTGACCCAACGTTAGAGGCACACGCAATGGCTGATATCGAATCCGTCCTGCGCGAAACCCGGGTATTCGAGCCGTCACCGGATTTCGTTGCGCAGGCCCACGTCGCCCGCGCCGATTATGACGAGCTCGTCGCCAGGGCGGAGCAAGACTACGCGGGGTATTGGGCGAAGCTCGCCCGCGACCATCTCGTGTGGCAAAAGCCGTTCACCAAGTCGCTCGATGATTCGCAGGCGCCCTTCTACAAGTGGTTCGAGGATGGACTCATCAACGCTTCATACAACTGCCTCGATCGTCATCTCGAAACCACGCCGAATCGGACCGCCATCATTTTCGAGGCGGACGACGGCGCGATCACCCGCGTCACGTACAAGCAGCTCTATCACCGCGTTTGCCAGCTCGCCAATGGGCTGAAGAAGGTCGGCGTCAAAAAAGGCGACCGCGTCTTGATTTACCTGCCGGCGTCGATCGAGGCCGTCGTTGCGATGCAGGCCTGTGCGCGCATCGGCGCCATCCATTCAGTCGTATTCGGCGGCTTTTCCGCAAAGAGCGTGCAGGAGCGCATCAGCGACGCCGGCGCGTGCGTGGTGATCACGGCTGATGGTCAATTCCGGGGCGGCAAGGAAATTCCGCTCAAAGCGGCCGTCGACGAAGCGCTCGCGATGGGGGGTTGCGAGTCGGTCACGCAGGTTATTGTGTATCGACGGAGCGGATCGAAGGTCGCCTGGGACGCGAAGCGCGATCTATGGTGGGACGAGCTCGTCGCGCAAATGCCGCAAGACTGCGAGCCCACGTGGGTGGGCGGCGAACATCCGCTGTTCATTCTCTACACGTCGGGCTCGACGGGGCGACCGAAGGGCGTTCAACACTCGACGGCCGGCTACTTGCTCGGTGCAGTGACGTCGATGAAATGGGTCTTCGACATCAAATCGAACGACGTCTTCTGGTGCACGGCGGACGTCGGCTGGGTGACCGGGCACACGTACATTGCCTACGGGCCGCTTGCAGTCGGTGCGACCGAAGTGATGTTTGAGGGCGTTCCGACGCATCCCACGGCGGGGCGGTTCTGGCAGATGATCGAGCGCCACAAGGTTTCGGTTTTCTACACCGCACCTACGGCGATCCGCTCGCTGATCAAAGCCGGTGCCGATCTTCCCAAGAATTCCAATCTGTCGAGCTTACGAATTCTTGGAACGGTCGGCGAACCGATCAATCCGGAGGCGTGGATCTGGTATCACAAGACGGTGGGTGGTGAGCGTTGTCCGATCGTCGATACCTGGTGGCAAACCGAGACGGGCTGCCACATGATCTCGCCTCTGCCGGGCGCGACGCCGCTCAAGCCGGGGTCGTGCACGCTGCCCTTGCCTGGCATTCAGGCGGCGATCGTCGACGAGGCGGGCCACGACGTTGAAAAGGGGAAGGGCGGTTTCCTCGTTATCAAGCAACCGTGGCCTTCGATGATTCGCACGATCTGGGGTGACGCGGAGCGCTACAAGAGTTCGTATTTCCCCGCGGAGTTGGGTGGCAAGTTGTACCTCGCCGGTGACGGCGCGAATCGCGATCTCGACGGGTATTTCTGGATCATGGGACGCATCGACGACGTGCTCAATGTCTCCGGCCACCGGTTGGGCACGATGGAGATCGAGTCGGCGCTCGTCGCAAATCCGCAGGTAGCGGAGGCGGCGGTCGTCGGACGTCCGGACGACATGACGGGCGAAGCGGTGTGCGCGTTCGTCGTGCTGAAACAGGCGCGTCCGACCGGCGATGCCGCACAAAAGCTCGCCAAGGAACTGCGCGATTGGGTGGGCAAGGAAATCGGGCCGATTGCGAAGCCCAAAGAAATCCACTTTGGTGACAACCTGCCGAAGACGCGCTCGGGCAAGATCATGCGCCGCCTGCTGCGCTCGATCGCCAAAGGCGAGGAGATCGCGCAGGACGTTTCGACGTTGGAGAATCCCGCGATCCTCGAACAGTTGCGCCAGAAGCTGTAGGAAAGCTCACGGTGGCCTCGATGAAGACCGCCGATGCGGTAAATGCACTGGCAGCGCTGGCACAGAGCACGCGCTTGGCGATCTATCGCTTGCTCGTCCGGCAGGGGCCTGGCGGACTACCCGCGGGCACCCTCGCCGAGCGATTGGACGTTCCGGCCGCGACGCTGTCCTTTCATCTGAAGGAGCTCGCGAATGCCGGCATGATCGAGTCGCGACAGGACGGCCGCTTTGTCTATTACTCGGCCAACTACGGCAAGATGAACGGGCTGATCGGATACTTGAGCGAGAACTGCTGCCAAGGCGACGCCACGGCTTGCGCTCCGGCGCTCGCGCTCAAGCGGAAGCGCGCTTAGAGCACCGTCTCGAGAGTCGGCAGACAAAGGGTTTGACACGTGCTTAGCATTTCGATAATATTGGAAATATAGTGATAATCGCGAGGCGCTCATGAAACGCTTTCACGTCCACGTCGCCGTCAAGGAATTGCAGGACAGCATTCGGTTTTACACAGCGATGTTTGGCACGAGTCCAACGGTGGTCAAGCCGGATTACGCGAAGTGGATGCTGGAAGATCCACGCATCAATTTCGCGATCTCTCAGAGGAGCCAGAAGATCGGGATCAACCATCTGGGGCTACAGGCAGAGTCGGAGGAGGAATTCGAAGGCATTCATGCCAACCTCCAACAGGCCGACGCAACGATCGTCGCGGAGAAGGGCGCTCACTGCTGTTACGCGAGGTCCGACAAATATTGGATCACGGACCCGCAAGGCATTGCGTGGGAAAGCTTTCGCTCGTTAGGTTCTATCCCCCTATACAGGGAGGAAGGTCACACCGCTGCGGGCGCATCCGGTACGGGTGAGGGAATCTGTTGTGCGCCAATTTCGGAGTCGCCCGGATCGTCCTTCATACAGCGGTGAGCGTGACGTCCATCTGGTAAAACTTGAAAGCATTGTCTTCGCCGGGGTGCACGCCCGGCAAGGTCCGGTAGCGATCCAGCACGTCGTCGATGAACGCGGCTGAGAGATCGGCCGGCAGCCGCCGCGTCCATTCGACGAGTCCGACGGCGCAGAAAGCGAAGAAGGCATCGCGAGATTCGAAGTCCCACGCTTTCGCTTCCGTATGAATCCGCTCGACCCGGAAACCGTTTCGTTCAGCCGCGCTTGCGTATTGTTCGGGCGTCAGCCGCAAATACGGATCGTGAAATCCGGAGAAATACTGCATCCATCGCGATGACCGACGCGTCTCCTCGACAACGGCTTCGAGACTCTTTCGCTCGCCCGTCGGCACGAGGCGAAGCTGCGCTCGCGCCGCGGGCTTCATCGTCGCGCGTACTGATTGCAGGGCCGCGTCCTGATCCGGAATCCAGTGCAGCGCGTTGAAGGACACGACGAAATCGAATTCGTCCCTATAGGAAAGGAGCCGGGCATCGGCGACTTCGAAGCGCAGGTTGGCGTGCATCGAACGTGGGAAATGGCTCGCCGCAAACGCGATCATGTCGCGCGATGGATCGACGCCGACGACGGCGCCCTGAAGAACGCGAGCGGCGATCTGTGCGGTGATCTTGCCGTCGCCGCACCCGACGTCGAGAACGCGCTCACTGCCTGCGAGATCGATTAGCGCGAGCACTTCGCGCGCCATTGCCGCCTGCAATTGCGAGCGCCTGGCGTACTCGGCGGCCTTCCATTCAGTCACGTCGGTTCCCACATCCTCAACGGCGAAGAGGTGCCCTCGCTTCCATAGTGCCACGGGGAGACAGCTCGTGCACCCATTCCCCACACTCATGCCTCGCATGCAGAGATAGCGTTTGCGACCACCGTCAACCGTCGCTGAAAATAGGCGGTGGGATTGGCTTTTGCATTCGATTTCGACGTATGAGCAAGGAGCATGCATGAACGGAACTACATCATTGCGCGGCGCGGGCTTGCTGCTGATGGCCGCGACGGCGTGGGGCGGGTTGTTCTCGGTGGCGATGGTGACGTTGCCGGTGCTCGATCCGTTTCACATGACGGCGATTCGCTACGCAATCACGGCAGTCATTTTTGCCGGTTTGCTTGGGTTCGCCGAGGGCCCGCGGGCGCTCAAAACCGATGGACGGGGACTTCGCGCAGCGGTGTTGGGCACCGCGGGCTTCGCGGGTCTTGGACTTCTGGTCTTCGTCGGTTTGCAATACTCGCGGCCCGAGCACGGCGCCGTCATCATGGCAACGCAGCCGCTGATCGCCGCACTCGTGGCATGGCTGCTCCGCGGCATCCGCCCAGCGCGCGCGACGTTGGTGTTTCTGGGTACGGCATTGGTCGGCGTGTTGCTGGTCGTGACCAAGGGTCACCTCACCGGATTGTTTGCGGGCGGCACGGCGTTTGGCGATCTCCTGATGTTCCTGGGCGCGGTGAGCTGGGTCGTCTACACGTTGGGCGCGACGGACTTTCCGTCGTGGTCACCGCTGCGCTATACGGCGCTCACGTGCTTGCTCAGCCTGCCGGCGATTTTTGGCGCCACCGCGATAGCGACCGCGACGGGTTACGTATCCACGCCGAGCGCAGGCGACGTCGAATCGGTGGGCTGGCAACTCGCCTACATCATCGGTATCGCGTCGGTGCTCGGTGTCCTGTCCTGGAACGCCGGCAACAAATTAGTCGGCGCGACCAACGGCGTGCTGTTCATCAACTTCGTCCCGGTCACGGTGTTCGCGATTCGAATCGCACAAGGTCATCGTTTCCAGACGATCGAGTTCATCGGTGCGGCGCTCGTGATCGGAGCGCTGATCGCCAATAACCTCGTAGTGAGGCGCGCGGCAACGCCCAGGCAACATGTCGCGAAGAAAACCGACGCGCGTCCGTTGCGCATCCAGTCGAATGTTCCGAAGCCGCAAGGATGCGGATAGCGCATCTCGGCATCAGCTCGACTGAACCCGATCTCCTGCTTTCGGGATGGGACCGTGTATGCCGGACATGACTTCCTCGAGGAACGACAATTCGACGGGCTTGATTAGATGCCTGTCGAAGCCGGCTTCTTTCGCTCTTCGCTTATCGTCGTCCTGTCCCCATCCCGTCATGGCAACCAGCATCATGCCCTTGCCCCACTCCTCTTCGCGAATACGACGGGCGGCTTCGTAACCGTTGAGTCGCGGCATCCCGATGTCGAGGAGTATCACATCGGGATGGAAGGCCGCCGCTTCTTCGATGGCTTCGACGCCATCATGCACGGTCCGCACTTCATTGCCCATCAATCGCAGCATCATGCCCATGCTTTCTGCCGAATCGTCGTTGTCGTCCGCGATGAGAATTCGCCATTTTTGAGTGGTACGCGCTCCGGCATTCTTGTCGAGCGCCGATTGCGAAGCGGCAGTCGACGCCTCGGCCGGAAGGCACAGGATGAACTCGGCGCCTTTGCCGAGTCCTTCGCTGCGTGCTTCCACGGTTCCACCGTGCATTTCGACGAGCCGCTTGACGAGCGTCAATCCGATGCCCAATCCGCCATGCATCTTTTCGAGCGACCGGTCGACCTGCGTGAACATATCGAAAATCGATGACAGCGACTCTTTCGGGATACCCGCTCCGGCGTCGCGCACGCTCACGCGGATCTGGTTGTCATGCTGCTCCCCTGATAGCCAAATGCGTCCGCCGCGTTCCATGTAGCGCGCGGCGTTGTTCAGCACGTTCGACAGCACCTGCGCGAGTCTGATCGGGTCCGCGTCGAGAAATATCGGTTCGCTCGGCAGCATGATCGTCAATTCGTGCCCCGCTGCCTCGATCAACGGGTACGCGGTATCGACTGCGTTTTGCACGACGACAGCGAGCTCGACGCGCTCCATGCGCAGGTTGAGCTTTCCACGGCTGACGCGGCCGAGATCGAGAAGATCATCGATCAGTCGGATCATTTGCCCCAGTTGTCGCTCCATCATTGCACGCGTCTGGTCGCGGGTCGCTTGATCATCACCCTTGATACGCATGATTTGCAGAGCGTTGCTGATGGGCGCCAGCGGATTTCGCAATTCGTGCGCAAGCGTTGCCAGAAATTCGTCCTTGCGTCGATCGGCGTCGCGCAATTGCGCATGGGCCGATTGAAGGTCGCTCAACTGATCGCGGATCTGATATTGGCGTCGTCGCGCCCGTATCGCCGTTCGCAACGAGCTGACGAGCGTCGTCACGCGAACCGGCCGTTCCAGGATCGTAATGTTTCCGAGTTGCTCCATCGCCCGGGCGGACTCCTGGGAATCAACGCCGGAACCCGAGAGGACCAGAACCGGAATGTCTGACCACGCGGCCTGGGCGCGCAATACCGAAATCAGCGCGTCCGCATAGCGATCGCCGACGGCCCCATCGGTCAAGAGCAGCGCGCCGGCGCCTGCGGAAATCTCGCGGCTCGCTTCGCGCAGGTCCGCACAGACATGGCACGCCAGCCCGGCGCCGGCGAGAAGGGAACGACTCAGCTCGGCGTCCCTGAGAGTCGGCGCGACCAGGAGGACGCGCTCCGGATCAGGCGTCGGAGGGCCGCTCACCAGGACGATTTCCCAAATGACCGGCGATCAACGTCGGGGAGCCGGTCATCACGCCCTGAAATTCGCGTATGGGCTCTCCGATCGTGAGACGGCCGTCGATGATCAATTCGCGAATCGTCCGTTCGTGGTTCCCGGTGCGCTTTTTGATCACCGAGATGGCTTTTCTAACTTCCCCGATTGCCTCGAAATAGCGCAGGAGCACCACCGTATCGGCAAGGTAACTTGCTTCAACAGGGCTCTCGGGGCCGCCGACGAGTCCGTGCTGCGCCATCAGCAAAAGCGTCGTCACGCCGCGCTGTCCGAGGTAGGTGAGCAATTCATGCAGATGGAGCACGAGAAAACGCTCGTTCGGCATCGCGTTCAGATAACCGTTCAGGCTGTCGATCACGACGACCCGTGCTCGTTCTTCCGCCGTGGCGCGCCGAACGGCGTAAGCGAATTCGCCTGGCGACAATTCGGCGGGGTCGAGCTGGCGAACTATCAGGTGTCCGGAGGCGATCAGCGAATCGACCTCCATGCCGAGACCGGCGGAACGTTCGCGAAAGGTCGCCTCGGACTCGTCGAAAAGAAAGACGCATGCGCGCTCACCACGTTTGCATGCCGCTATCAGATATTGTGTGGCGAGCGACGATTTTCCCGTACCAGCGGGACCTATGATTAGGGTGCTCGAGCCTGCCACCAGCCCGCCGCCCAATAACGCGTCGAGCGGTGCGAGTCCGCTCAAGACCGTTGCGCGCTCCACGGGTGACCTATGCTCGGCCGCAACCAGTCGGGGAAAAATCTCGAGCCCGCCACGCCGAATCGTGAAATCGTGATAGCCCTCGCGGTAAGACCGGCCTCGCAGCTTGGCGACCTCCATGCGCCGGCGCACGGTGCCATATTCCGACGCGACGCGTTCGAGGCAGACCACGCCGTGCGCCAAACTGTGCAGCTGCAGATCGCCTTCATCGGACGTGCGATCGTCGATGAAGAAGACGGTTGCGCGCTGGCGGGCAAAGAATTGCTTGAGCGCAAGTATCTCGCGACGATATCGCAGCGGATGCTCGGCGAGCAGACGCAGCTCCGATAGCGAATCCACGATAAGTCGCGCGGGTTTCAATCGAGTCGCGGCGGCCACCACAGCCTTGGTCGTTTCAGCAAGCTCCACTTCCGAGGGGTGATACATCGTGTAGCGCGCCTCCGGCTGCAACGCCTCGTCGGACGCTACGATCTCCAGAATGTCGATCCCGTCGAGCGTCCAGCCGTGGGACTCCGCAGAGGCCCGCAGTTCTTCCTCGGTCTCGGACAACGTCACAAACAGGCACCGCTCGCCGCGCTTGGCACCCGCCAGGAGAAACTGGAGTGCAAGCGTCGTCTTGCCGGAGCCGGGATTGCCTTCGATGAGATAGAGACGATTGGCGACGAGGCCGCCGCGCAGCACATCGTCGAAGCCCTCGATGCCGGTGTCGACGAGGTCGGTCCGATCAGCGGATTCCTTGTTGTTCACGACGCGTCCTCCACGGAGATGCGTCGCCGGAGTGCGCTCGAATCCGAATCGTGTCAGGAATTTTCTGACACGCGCAAAGCATCACCGCATCGATTCCGATGATAGTCCAGATTTTGAGCGGCGTTCTCGAGTTATCCTCGCTTCGGCCGCGATTGCCGCTTCGCCGCAGTCGGGTGCAAGGCCTTGCGCGACAGCTCGAGCTCCTCGAACAGCCATTTGCGCAATGCAATGAGCGGCGGCCAGTCGCGAAGATTCGGCGGGTACACGAGGTGATACGGTTGCGCCACGTCATAGGTGACGGCCAACGGCGACAGCTTCACCAGCCGACCTTCGGTAAGCGCGTCGGCCGCCAATAATTCACGACCGAGCGCAAGGCCGAGATTCTGCTCGGCCGCTTGCAGCATCAGACCGGCATCGTTGAAGACCGCCACGGGTCTCACCTCCGTCTTGATGCCGGCTGCAGCGAACCAGTGCGCCCATAGCTCGACGTCGCCCAGCAATGGCTCGCGCGTCAATGCTTGCGGTTGTGCACCGAGCAAACGTCGCGCGGCCGCCGGCGAACCAACGACGATGAACGGCATCGGTTGATCGAACAAGCGCTCCGACTCCACGCCGGCCCACGGTCCGCGCCCTTGGCGAATCGCGGCGTGAAAGCCATCGCGCTGCAAGTCGACGACTTGATGCGACGCGTCGATCTCGAGTGCGAGCTCCGGATGGCGTTCTTGCCAGCGAGCGACGCGCGGCAACAACCAACGGTGCGCAAAGGACGGCAACATCGTCACGCGCAGGCGCTCGGCTGCGCCGCTCGCGGCGGCCGCAGCGGCTTGCATGCCATCGTCCAACTCATCGAGTGCGCTCTGTACGCTTCGCAACAGGGCTTGACCCGCAGGATTGAGCAGGACGCGACGTCCGCGACGCTCGAAAAGATCGAAGCCGAGCTGTTCCTCCAAGCCGCGGATCTGCTGACTGACCGCGCTGTGCGTCAGATGAAGCACGTCCGCCGCGGCGCGGAGATTTTGCAGCTCCGCAACGGTGCGAAAGGCGGACAACGTGTTGAGAGGCAGCCGCGACATGGCGTTTTCGTTGGTAAGCAGACCTTACCAAAATGGCCGGAACAAATCAATTCCATGGGCTAGTCTGGCGCTATAAGCTTACCAGCGTCGATCAACCCAAACGAGAGCCACGACCATGAACATCGTCCCCCGCGAATCATTCAAGCCTGCCCGTGCCTCCGATTTTGCGACCCGAAATGAACCGCGACATCCCGCCCCACGATGGCTGGCGGCGATAGTTGCGACGTCGTTGTCCGCGGGCATGTTGATGGCTGCGATCGTGCCCGGATGGATCGGCGCGAATCACGGTCCGGCCAATGCACGTTCGAGCAACTCGATCGTGACGACGCCATCCACCGATGCGCTGCCGCTCTACGAGCTTCCGCCGATCACCGTGGTCGCGGACCGCAAAGCCGAGCTCGCCCGGATCGAGCGCGACGAACAACTGATGCACGTGAAGCAGGCGCGTTCGAAAACCGCGGTGAAGCCGCCGGTTTAACCGGCGAGGAGAATTCGATGAGCACGTACGTACCTCAGCATTATGCGGCCGCCACGCTATTCAGACTTGGCGTCTGGTTGCACGAAATCGCGCAAACGTTGCGCCACTTCGCCGCGCGACTCGACGCCGTCATTGCGGCGCGTCGGAAAACACTCGACGATTGCCGGACGATGAGCGAGATGAGCGAACGCGAACTCCGTGACATCGGCGTCAGCAGCGCGCAACTTCGTGTGTCTCTCGGCGGTTGGTCGCTGCAAGGTCACGAACGGCTGCATACGATGGAATGGCGCCAGCCGATGTGAAATCCGGAATAAGTTCAACTCGAGACCGGTCTCTCCCTCCGAGCGACCTCGAACCGCGCGACTTTATTCCCCATCCGGGATATCAGCCGTAACGCTTTTCGAGCGTGTGCGAAACGCGCCCGAAACCGAGTTCCTGCGAAATGTCGTCAAGCGCGATGGCCGCTCCGCGGCGGCGCTTGGTGGGCAGGTTGCCAATCGTGCGCTTGCCCGATGAAATTTCACGATGCTCGATAGGAGTGGTCTCATGAACAAGACGTTCACGTTTCTTGCCGTTGCTGCGCTGATGGAGAGCTCGACGCTCGCGTTCGCGCAAGCGCCGAAGACGTCGTTTGGCGATACGTTCGCGGAAATGCAGGCGTTGTCGTCGAATTCGTCGCAATGGCAGCCGCCGCAAGCCGTGGCGAGTCGCCAAGCGGCCGGTCCTCGCGATCGCCTGGCACTGCAGGACTATCAGGCGCTCGCGTCCAACTCGTCGCAATGGCAAATCGATCAAGGACCGATCGCCATCGACCGCGGACCGACGTTTGCGCAGACGCATCCGCGAGGAATCGCGTTCGGCGAATATCAGGCGCTGGCGTCGAACTCCGGCGAATTCCAGCTCTCCGGCGACGCCGGCACTTCGTCGTATGCGTCAGCGGCAACAGCGCAAGCCGCGAGTGGGCGACCGACGGTGCGCGATCGGTGGGCGAGATTGTTTCACCGTGATGAAGCACCGACGCAAACTGACTGACTAGCCCGACTACACGCGAGGGGACCGAGGTCGTCCGCTCGCGCGTCGTCTGGGGAGTTCGACAAGGCTTGGAACGAAGGCGCGAACGCGGCGTCCATTACAACCGTAATGCGGTCCCCGTTGCGAGCGAAAACGAGCTGGCGTATGATTTTGTGCGGTGCAGCAAACGATGAACGCAACCGTCGCGCCTCATATCCTTGCCATCGACGACGACCCGGCGATGCGCAAGCTCATCGCCGAGTACCTGGGCGAAAACGATCTTCGCGTCACGACGGCCGCGACGGGCTCGGACATGATGTCGGCGCTGCAGGAGAACGCGATCGACGCCGTCGTGCTCGATTTGCGTTTGGCGGGCGAAGATGGCATGCAGCTGGCACGCTCGTTACGCGAGCAATCGGCGATTCCGATCATCATGCTGACCGGCAAGAAGGACGAGGCCGACCGGGTGATGGGGCTCGAGCTCGGCGCCGATGATTACATCACCAAGCCGTTCAGCCCCCGCGAACTGCTGGCGCGCGTTCGTGCCGTGCTGCGCAGATATCGGACAACGAGCGACGTGCCGTCGCGGGATGACAAACGGCGGGCGTATCGCTTCGCAGGGTGGGAGCTCAATCTGCGCACGCGTCGGTTGCTCGGGCCGGATGGGCGGCGCATCGCTCTCACCAACGGAGAATTCAGCCTGTTGCAAGCTTTTTGCGCGGCTCCGCAGCGCGTGCTTTCGCGCGACCGGCTGCTCGACCTCTCGCGGCTTCACGGTGCCGAGGTCTACGATCGCTCGATCGACGTCCAGATCCTGAGACTGCGGCGCAAGATCGAACCTGATCCGGCAAAGCCGCGCTACATCGTCACCGAACGTGGCATCGGATACCAATTCGACGCCACCGTCGAGGTGCTGCATTGAGTTGGCGAGTCCGAGCGCGAGCGTGGACGTATTGCATCCGATGACATTTGTAATCGCGTCGCCGCGGCTTCGAAATGCGCCCGCATCGGCGCCGCGGTTCAATCGATTCCTAACGGGCGTCGACCACCATTGCGGCCGACCGCCCATCGGAACCCATCATGGCGCGCATCATCGTCGTCGAGCGAGATCAGCTCATGCGGGCATTGCTCGTCGAATGGCTCGGTGGCGCCGGTTACACCGTCGCTGCGTACAGCCGGATTGATGCGATGCCCGACGCCGAAGCGGAGCTCGTGATCGTCGACGTCCGCATGCCGCGGGACGGCGGTTGCGCGGGGCTCCGCGATATGCAGGCCTCGCGCCCTCGAACGCCGCTGATCGCGATTTCCGGCCAATTTACCGCCGGATCGACTGGCGTGTCGGCGTGCGCGCTCGGCGTGCGACGCGTGATCGGCAAACCCTTCACCCGCGAACGTCTGCTGCGTGCCGTCGGCGAAGTGCTCACGGCCGTGTCGCTCGGCTGAACGGAGCTCGAATGTTTCGAAAGCAGGCAAACGGCGCCGTCGCGGCCGATACGATCCAGACGACGAGTCTGCGGCGCTGGGTCATTGCCGCAGGCATTCTCGCGCTCCTCTGTTTTGCGAGCTCGTCTGCGTACGATGCGTGGCGATCGTATCGGCAAATCGTCAACGACACCCATCGCGGATTGGACGGGCTCGCCAAGGCTCTGGCCGAGCAGGCGGAAGGCAGTCTGCAAACGATCGATCTGCTGTTGCGCGAAACGGCTTCCTGGTACGAGCTAAAACGCGCCGAGCCCGAGGAGCAGCTCAACGAGTCGCTCGCGCGCCGCGCGGCCGGTCTGTCGCACGTACGCCTGGTCGCGATCACCGACGCAGGAGGCAGGACGCGCTTTCATTCGGGGGACATCGCCGCGCCGATGTGGGACCTGGCGGATCGGCCATTTTTCCTCGCGCAGCGGGACCATCCGACCGGCGGCGTGTTCTTGAGCGAGCCGATCATGACGCACCTCGAGCAACGTCCGTCGGTCGTGCTGTCGCGCCGGCTCGCCCGTTCGGATGGCGCGTTCGACGGCATCGTGTACGCGGTCGTCGATCTCGAAGAATTCCAGAGCCTGTATCGGACGATCGATCTTGGCCAGGGCAGCGCGATCAACTTGATGCGCTACGACGGCATGCTGGTCGTGAGACAACCGGCGATCAAAGGCGTACAAGGGCGACACTTCCCCGAATTGGTCGATGCCGGTCGCTCGCCGGATGGTTTCGTCGTGAGCGCAGTCGATCGGATTCCGCGCTTTGTCGGCGTCGCGCCGGTCCCCGGCTTCCCATTGGTCGCGGCGGTCACCCGGGAAAAATCGGTCGCGCTGAAGACATGGCGCGAAGAGACCGAGCACGTCGCCGTTCGCACCGTCGTTCTGGTGACGCTCGGTTTGTTGGCGATCATCGGATTCGTGCGGCAACTGCGCCGCGTCGAGCAGGGCGAGCGCGCGCTACGCGCCAGCGAGGAGCGTTATGCGCTCGCGATGGAGGGCGCGAACGAAGGCCACTGGGATTGGAGTCTGGTCGACGGGCCTTCTTATCTGTCTCCGAAAATGAAAGTGCTGCATGGTCGCGCCGTCGAAGCGCCCGTGACGACGCGCGCGCAGTGGCTTGCAGAAGTCGATATTCATCCGGACGATCGCCCCATGATGGAGCGCGCCGCGCGCGAGCACCTCGAAGGCCTGTCTGACCACTATGAATTGGAATACCGCGTCCGTCATGCCGACGGTACGTGGCATTGGCTGCAGGTGCGCGGACGCTGCATCCGCGATGCAGCGGGACGCGCCTATCGGTTCCTCGGCTCGGCAATCGACGTGACTGCACGCAAGATGGCGGAAGAAGCGAAGGCGTGCCTCGAGCAGCAGCTTCGTCAGTCGCAAAAGCTCGAAGCGATGGGCACGCTCGCGGGCGGCATCGCTCACGACTTCAACAACATTCTGGGCGCGATTCTTGGGTATGGCGAAATGGCGCAGAAGAGGGCGCCGGAAAACAGTTCGGAGCGGCGCTACATCGACAATGTCATGCAGGCCGGCGGACGAGCGAAAGCATTGGTCGAGCGCATTCTCACATTCAGCCGCAGCGGCGTCGGCGATCGCGTGCCGGTCAACGTGCAGGCGGCGGTCGCAGAAGCGCTGGAGCTCTTGTCAGCCTCCTTGCGGCCCGGCGTCCGCCTCGTGACCCACCTAACGGCAGGAAATGCGGCCGTGATCGGCGACCCGACCGAGCTTCACCAGGTCGTGATGAATCTCTGCACGAATGCGATGCAGGCGATGCCTGATGGCGGCGTGCTCGACGTTGCCTTGACGCGCACTAATCTCGACGCACCCAAAACGGTGTCGCACGGCAGCATCGATCCGGGGGCTTACGTCACGCTTTGTGTGACCGACACGGGAGTCGGCATTGCGCCGCAGCTCGCGGATCGCATCTTCGATCCTTTTTTCACGACGAAGGGTGTGGGTGAAGGCACCGGACTCGGGCTGGCGCTCGTTCATGGCATCGTCGCCGATCTTCAGGGCGCGATCGACGTCAGCACCCGACCGGGCGCAGGGACGACATTCGCGATATGGCTGCCGATAAAGGGCGAGGCGACGGCGGCGGAACGCAACGTCGTGCGCACGCTGCCGATGGGCGCCGGCCAGACGATCATGGTCGTCGATGACGAGCGTGCACTGGTGCTGCTGGCCGAGGAAACGCTCGCCGAATTGGGATACGAGGGCGTCGGCTTCGATTCGAGCGTCGCCGCACTCGCGGCGTTTCGCGAGTCGCCGCAGCGCTTCGATGCGGTGTTGACCGACGAGACAATGCCAGAGCTTGCGGGTTCCGACCTCGTGCGACGGCTACGTACGCTACGGCCGGATATGCCGATTGTGCTGATGAGCGGCTTCGCAGGCACGCGGCTCATCGAGCGGGCGCGAATCGCCGGCGTGCACGACGTTCTCCGTAAGCCGCTGCAGCGCCGCGACATTGCCGAGAGCCTCGGCCGAATTTTCAGCGTGGAACGAGCGCCCGTTTAATCGCACGTCGGGAAAGCGACCGCTCAGGTCCCTGTGAATTCCTAGGCCTAAAGAATTCGCCCTGATGCCGATGACCGGGCATGCGGTGGTGATCGCCGGAGGAGGTCCGACAGGGCTGATGTTGGCGGGCGAGTTGGCGTTGGCGAGCATCGACGTCGCCATTGTCGAGCGGCGCCCCAGCCAGGATATCACCGGCGCGCGCGCAGGCGGTTTGCACTCGCGCACCATCGAGATCCTCGATCAACGCGGCATCGCTGATCGGTTCCTCTCGAAGGGAAAGGTGGCCCAGGTCGCGGGCTTCGCCTGGATCCGTTTGGACATCAGCGACTTTCCCACCCGGCACAACTACGGGCTCGCCCTGTCGCAGAACCACATCGAGCGGATACTCGCCGGCTGGGTAGACGAGCTGGCGGTGCCGATCTATCGCGGACGTGAGGTGACGGCTTTCGCGCAGGACGATACGGGCGTCGATGTCGAGGTGTCCGACGCCAGCTCGTTACGGGCGGAGTATCTCGTCGGCTGCGATGGCGGACGCAGTCTGATCCGTAAAGCAGCCGGCATCGCGTTCCCCGGTTGGGATCCGACAACCAGCAACCTGATCGCCGAGGTCGAAATGGCCGGGGAGCCGGAATGGGGCGTGCGCCGCGACGCCCTCGGTATTCATTCCTTGAGCAGATCGGAAGATGGAGGGCCGGTGCGGGTCCTCGTGACTGAAAAGCGCCTCGGCCGGACCGGCGAACCCGCCCTACGCGATCTCAGCGAGGAACTCATCGCCGTATACGGGACCGATTTCGGGGTCCACAGTCCCACGTGGATTTCTCGATTCACCGACATGGCTCGGCAGGCAGCTTCCTACCGCAAGGGCCGGGTGCTACTGGCCGGCGACGCCGCACACGTGCATTACCCGACAGGCGGTCAGGGCCTCAACGTCGGCGTGCAGGATGCGGTGAATCTGGGCTGGAAGCTGGCCCAGGTAATCAAAAAGGCGTCGCCGGAAAGCCTCCTCGATACCTACCATACCGAGCGCCACCCAGTCGCTGCGCGCGTGTTGCGCAACACGATGGCGCAAGTCGCGCTGCTCCGCACGGATGACCGCACCAACGCCTTGCGCGATATCATTTCCGAACTCCTCAGCATGGACGAGCCGCGCAAGCGACTGGCTGCGGAGATGTCCGGTCTGGGCGTTCATTACGACCTCGGCGACGCACACCCGCTGCTCGGGCGCCGTATGCCCGATCTCGATCTGGTAACCGCCAACGGCCCGCTGCGGGTCTTCGCCCTGCTGCACGATGCCCGGCCGGTGCTGCTCAAACTCGGCGATCCCGGCGGCTTCGACATCACGCCATGGGCGGATCGGGTTCGGTCGGTCGACGCTAAATACTTTGGTACGTGGGAGCTTCCGGCACTCGGGGAAGTCACTGCTCCGAGCGCCGCGTTGATTCGGCCCGACGGATATGTAGCTTGGGTGGGAGATCTGACCCGACTGGGCCTCGCTGACGCGCTAAGCGCTTGGTTCGGACCGCCTGCTGCGGCGTAGCGGATCGGCTTCCCAGTTCATCGTGTGAGGCAAACCCGAGGAAGCATGTCCTAGGCGGCGAGACCGAGAATTTTCCGCGCCTCCGATGGCGTGGCCGGGCGACGGTCGTATCGGTCGCAGACGTCGACAATTTTTTTGACGAGCTCGGCATTGCTCGCGGCGAGCCGCGTTTGGTCGAAGCGCGTATTGTCTTCGAGTCCGGTGCGGCAATGGCCGTCCGTCTCCAGGCACCACTGGTTGATTTCCCACTGGTAACGCCCGATGCCGGCGGCGACCCACGTTGCGCCGGGCAATACGTCGGCGATTTCGGAGCGCAGGAAATCGAAGATCGACCGACGCGCCGGCATCGCATTGGGAATCCCCATGACGAACTGCACATGCGGCGGGCTCTTGAGCAAGCCTTTTTTCACGAGGTTCGCCGCGTTGTAGAGCATCGCCAGATCGAACACCTCGATTTCCGGTTTGATGCCGTTCTCGAGCATCGTCTTGGCCAGCCCCTCGACGAAGTCCGGCGGATTCTCGTAGATCGTCGTCGGGAAGTTCACCGAGCCGGTCGCAAGCGACGCCATGTCGGGCTTCAAGTGAAGCATGGCGCCGCGCGCCGATTGCTCGCGGCCGCGACCACCGGTCGAAAACTGGACGATCATTCCAGGGCAATGCTTGCGCACGCCTTCCTGGACACGCCCGTACAAATTGGGTTCCGAGCTCGGCGATTCGTCAGGCGCGCGAACGTGGATATGCACGAGCGACGCGCCCGCTTCATAGGCCTCGTGCGTGGACTCGACCTGCTCTTCCGGCGTCACCGGCACGGCGGGATTGTCCCTTTTCCGCGGCAGTGCCCCGGTGATCGCGACGGTGATGATGACTGGATCGGCCATGTGTTCTTCCTTCAGATCAGGCGACTCGGGCCGTCGTCGAACGTTTCGGCCAGCGCCTTTGCGGCACGCCGCAGCGCGGGCAGATATTCGACGCCTTTCTTGAGCGTCATGCGGGGCGCGGGTCCGTGAATGGCGACCACGGCGCAGAAGCGGCCGTCGCGATCGGTCACGGGAACCGCCAGGCAGACCGAACCTTCGAGGTATTCGCCGATGTCGGTCCCGACGCCGTCGGCGCGAATCTTTTTCAGCGCTTTCTCCAACGTGCCGACGCTCGTGATGGTGCGGTCGGTGTAGCGCTTCAGCGGACTATTGCCCAGCACTCTACGCCGCTGCGCCGGCGTCATCTGTGCGAGGAACAGCTTGCCGCTCGCCGTACAGTGCAACGGGACGCGGGAGCCGGCGTCCATGTGCAACCGTACCGGCGACGACGTCTCGACCCGATCGAGATAGAGAACATCGTGGCCGTCGAGCATCGTGAAATTGCCGGTCTCGCCGATCTCGTCGACCAGCCGCACCAGAATCGAATGCCGCCAGGCGCGGGCCGGCGAGTGCATCTGCACCCTGAGGGCGATGCTGGACAGTCGCGGTCCGACGAAGTAGCGCTTGTCGAATGACTCGCGCGACACGATGCCGCCGCGCATCAGCAAGCCGAGGATTCGATGCACGGTGGGCTTCGGCAGGCCGCTCGACTGCGTGAGCTCGTCGAGGGTCACCGGCGCCTCCGCCTTGGCGATCAGCTCGACGACCGAGAACGCTCGCAGCGTCGACGAGGGTGATACCGGAGGAATTCCGTGCATTCCAGCATTCCGCTGAATGAAATCGCCTGTTCCATTATTGCAATTGCTTCATGCCCATGCAAGCATGGAGCAAGACTCACTTCGTGCCGCGGAATCTCCCGCGCGGCGTTTGCAAGCACAAAGGAATGCGATGAATACGATGACCGATACCCAGCATCTCGCGGTGACCGGCAAGCAAAAGATGACGCCGTCGGAGGCGTTCGTCGAGACGCTCGTCGCCAATGGCGTCAAAAACGTGTTTGGCATCGTGGGCTCGGCGTACATGGATGCGCTCGATCTGTTTCCGCTTGCTGGAATCCGCTTCATTTCGGTCGCGCACGAGCAAGGCGGGGGTCACATGGCCGACGGCTATGCGCGCGTATCGGGCCGACATGGCGTCTGTATTGCGCAAAACGGTCCCGGCATCACGAATTTTGTCACTTCGACGGCGGCGGCGTTCTGGGCGCACTCGCCCGTGGTCGTCGTCACGCCGGAAACCGGATCGATGACGCTTGGCTTGGGCGGCTTTCAGGAGACGGAGCAGCTGCCGATTTTTTCAAAAATCACCAAGTATCAGGCGCACGTCAACAACAAGGCGCGCATGGCGGAGTTGACGTCGCGCGCGTTCGATCGCGCGATGCTCGAGATGGGACCCGCGCAGGTCAACATCCCGCGCGATTTTTTCTACGGCGACATCGAATGCGAAATTCCGCGACCGCTCGCGATCGAGCGG
Source organism: Casimicrobiaceae bacterium (assembly GCA_036493535.1). GTDB lineage: Bacteria > Pseudomonadota > Gammaproteobacteria > Burkholderiales > Casimicrobiaceae > VBCG01. Next base: position 2,612 of record DASXPO010000019.1, on the reverse strand, counting down.
GGCGCCGGCGGCGAGCAAAGCCTGGACGAAGCGGCGAAACTTCTGGCGGGCGCGCAATTTCCCGTGATCGTCGCGGGCGGCGGCATCGTCATGGGCGACGCGCACGCCGAGGCCCTTGCGCTCGCGGAGCTACTCCAGGCACCCGTCGCAACGAGTTATCTGCACAACGACGCGTTTCCGGCGACGCATGCGTTGTGGTGCGGAACGCTCGGCTACCAAGGCAGCAAGGCCGCGATGCGCCTGCTGCGCCGCGCCGACGTCGTGCTGGCACTCGGCACGCGGCTCGGTCCGTTCGGCACGCTGCCGCAGTATGGAATCGAATACTGGCCCACGGACGCGGCGATCATCCAGGTCGACGCCGATCCGAAGATGCTCGGGTTGGTGAAACGCATTTCCGTTGGAATTTGCGGTGATGCGAAGGCGACCGCGCGCGCGCTCGCGACGCGGCTCGGCGTGCGGACGCTCGCCTGCCGAGCCAACCGCGACGCGCGGCTCGCCGAAATCCAGAAGGAAAAATCGGCCTGGGAGACGGAGCTCGACGGCTGGACGCACGAGCGCGATCACTGGTCGGTCGAAGTGGCGAGTCAATCGTCGCACATGCATCCGCGGCAAATGCTGCGCGAGTTGGAACGCGCGATGCCCGACGATGCGATGGTATCGACCGACATCGGCAATATCTGCTCGGTGTCGAACTCTTATTTGCGATTCACGCGTCCGCGCTCGATGTTCGCGGCGATGAGCTTCGGCAATTGCGGTTATGCGTTCCCCACGATCATCGGCGCCAAGGTTGCGGCGCCTGACCGGCCCGCGATCGCTTACGTCGGCGACGGGGCGTGGGGAATGAGCTTCGGGGAGCTGCAGACCTGCGTCCGCGAAAACATTCCGGTCACGGCGATCGTGTTCAACAACGGTCAATGGGGCGCCGAAAAGAAGAACCACGTCGACTTCTACGAGAACCGCTTCGTCGGCGTGAATCTCGACAAGCAACCGTCGTGGGCCGCCGTCGCGCGCGCAATGGGGGCGGAGGGCACGACGATCGACAAGCTGTCGGATGTCGGTCCGGCGTTGCGTGCCGCGGCAAAAGCGCAGGCCGATGGGAAGACGACCGTCCTCGAGATGATGGTGACGCGTGAGCTCGGTGACCCGTTCCGCCGCGACGCGCTGTCGCTTCCGGTCCGGCATCTCCAGAAATACCGTTCGACGGCGGCGCCGCGCTAGCGGCTCTGCGCGAGTCGGAGCGCAGACGACTCGGGCGGATGACGGACGTCGCGGGATGTTGGAGCACATGCTCGATGAGTCACGAGAAGATGACCTACGAGGACTTGCTGCAGATCATCGAGCTGGTCAAGCAATCCGAGCAATGGAGCGAATTCCACCTCAAAGTCGGCGATCTCGAAGTCGACTTCAAGCGCGCGTCGCTCGGGGCGGGCGCTCCGAGCGCAAACACGCCACCGGCAACGGCGACCGCGAAAGAGGCCGCACCGCCCGCTGCCGCGCTCGAGCATCCCGCGGTAGCAACGCTCGCGCATTCGGCGGCCGCCACGCTCGTGAAATCGCCGATGGTCGGAACGTTTTATCGCGCGCCCGAGCCGGGCGCTCGGCCATTTGTCGATGCGGGTCAACAAGTCACCGCCGAAACGATCGTCTGCATCATCGAAGTGATGAAGCTGATGAATTCGATTCCGGCCGGAGCAAGCGGTGTCGTGACGCAAATCGCCGTCCCGGACGGCGAGGCGGTCGAGTACGGCCAGGTCCTGATGGTGATCGAGCCGCGCTGATGGCGACGCCTTTTCGTCGCGTGCTCGTGGCGAACCGCGGGGAGATCGCGGTGCGGATCATTCGCGCGTGCAAGGAGCTGGGGCTCGAAAGCGTGCAGGTTTATTCGGAAGCCGATCGTGAATCGCTGCCGGTCCGCCTGGCGGAGCGCGCGCTTTGCATCGGCGGCGCACGCGCGAGCGACAGCTATCTGAATGCCGAGACGATCGTCTCCGCTGCACGCACGCAACGCGCGGACGCAATTCACCCGGGATATGGCTTTCTATCGGAGAACGCGGAATTCGCAGCGCTTTGCGAGCGCGAAGGCATCGTGTTCATCGGTCCGTCTGCCGACGCGATTGCGCAAATGGGCGACAAAACGATGGCGAAGCGGATCGCACAACAAGCCGACGTGCCGACAGTGCCGGGCTCGGACGGAACGGTGCGCGACGCTGCCGAAGCGCAGGGCATCGCGGCACGGATCGGCTATCCGGTGCTGCTGAAGGCGAGCGCCGGCGGGGGCGGTCGCGGCATCCGTGTGATCCGAAATGAGAAGGAACTGGGCAACATGTACGCCGATGCGACCCGCGAGGCTAAAGCGGCGTTCGGCGATGGCGCGATGTATCTCGAGAAGTTTCTCGTCGATATCCGTCACGTCGAAGTGCAAGTCCTCTCGGACGGCGAGAACGTTTTGCACCTGGGCGAGCGCGATTGCTCGACCCAGCGCCGCAATCAGAAATTGTTGGAAGAAAGTCCGTCGCCGATCGTCGACGAGTCGCTGCGGGCCGACATCGGCGCCGCGGCGATTCGGCTCTGCCGGCGCGTCGGCTACAAGAATGCGGGCACCGTCGAATGTA
>DASXPO010000018.1:0-14213 GCA_036493535.1 Casimicrobiaceae bacterium | reverse complement strand
CGCGGTGAAATCGGACGACTCGAGCGCGAGAGTCTGCGACACGCGCCAGCGAATCGGCTGGTTGCGCTCGGAAAATTGATAAGAAGAATACGCGGTCGTCGCGGCTTCGACGCCGCGCACGCCCTTCGCGCGTGCGAGCGCGTTCGCCATTCGTATATTGACCTCGCTGCCGGCCGCCACGGCGTCGGGATTGTCGACCTCCACCCGAAGAAACGCGTTCATCCGATCATTGGGCAGCTGCGACGACGCAGACGCGGTGACCGTGACGACCGGTTGCGGTGGCAGCGGTACAGGCGCGGGCGGCTGCCCAAAGGCGAACGATGTTGCCAACGCAGAGGTCCCGGCCAAAAAAAGACGGATAAACCTGCGCAGATTCATCGTGGACTCCTTGTGCTCGCGTGCTCCGGCAACGCCTCGATCGCTGCGCGATTCGACCACGAAAAGCAGCGCGCCGCGGCGTCTTGCCAGCTGAGCCATTCGTGCCGCAGATGCTCGCGCGGGGCAAGCGTTACGGGAATACGCTCCGGGACCTCGAGGCCGAACACATGTTCGGTATTGTGCGTCGTGCCCGGCGGATAACGATGTCGCCATTGCGGAAAGATCTCGTATACGTTCGAGAGTTGCCAATCGCGTACCCCACCGTACGCCGCTGCATCGATGCCCGTCTCCTCGCCGAGCTCGCGCGCCGCGGCGTGCGCGAGCGCCTCGCCGGGCTCGATGCTGCCCGTGACCGATTGCCAATGCGCCGGAAAATCGGCGCGCTCCATCAAGAGCACATCGAGCTTCGCGGTATAAACGACGACGAGGACCGAAACGGGTTGCTTGTAAGTCGCTTGCATTCAAGGAACGCAAAAATCGTCGTTCGGGGCGATGGCCGCAGGCTGTCGCCCCGTTGGAATCGCTTCTCCTGACCTTTTCGTAGCTCTTCAGGCCACAAAAACCCAAAATCCGGCGTGCCGCTCTTTCCAGAATTCGGATGCTTCGCGCAGGAGGTCTTCCAGCGTCGTCCATTCGGTCGGATGCTCGCGTCGATAGCCGGTTGCGTGGCTCAACGCGATGACGATTCCGTGTCGGCCGAGCCAGTCGCGATCTTCGAGCACGTCGGCGAGAGCATCCCAGTTGTGACCGAAGTGCTCGGGCAGCTTCAGCACGCTGTCCAGCTCCGCAAACAGTGTCGCGCGGTCTTTCGCCTTGGAGAGATCGACGGCGGTGAAGCGGAGATGCGCCTGCGAAGCGGCGGTTTTGAGCGGGTCAGTGGCACCGGTCCATGTGTGGATTCCGGCGTTGTCGACGACGGTGAGATCGGGCGGCTTCATTCGCGGATCCTCTGGAACGTCTGGTAATGGTCGCTTGTGTAATAACACGCATGAGGCGCGGTGCGCGGGCCGCCGCAGACGATTCGCCGGCCGCCGCGGTTTTTGACGCCCGGCGTCGGCACCGTGTACTCGTGATAATAGCCGCGCGACTGCGCCGGCAATTGGTGCTCGCGATTGCCGAATACGATGCCGTCGCGGTCATAGCGAAACGGTCCATCGTTCTTGATGCGGGCGAGCACGTCACGGGCTTCGCCCGGCAACTCGGTCTGCGTGATGTCACCGGTCGACGGCGGCGCGCGCGCAGCGACGGTCGCGCAAAGAACGCCCAGTACCACAAGCGCAAGCGCTGCTCGCGACCGCGTCGATTGTTTCAAGCCCGGCATCTGCAGAGTTTACTGCAGCGGCGCGCGCCGCTCCGAAAATCGCCGTTAACCGGTCTTCGGCCCCGTGTCCGATGCGCGAACTCGAATATGCAATTCGCGCAACTGCTGCTCGCTGATCGGCGTCGGCGTATCGATCAGCAGATCTTGACCACGCTGCGTTTTCGGAAACGCGATGACGTCGCGAATCGACTCGGCACCGCACATCAGCGTCACCATGCGATCGAGGCCGAATGCGATGCCGCCGTGCGGCGGTGCGCCGTACTGCAGCGCGTCGAGCAGAAAGCCGAATTTGCGTCGCTGATCCGCGGGCGGGATGCCGAGCGCCGCGAAGACCTTTTGCTGGACTTCGGGGTTGTGGATGCGCACCGAACCGCCGCCGATCTCCCAGCCGTTCAAGACGACGTCGTACGCCTTGGCGAGCGCCAACGCCGGCTCTTCGCCGAAGAGCGCTTCATGACCATCCTTCGGCGCCGTAAAGGGATGGTGCCGCGCCGTCCAGCCCTTGCGATCCTCGTCATATTCGAACATCGGAAAGTCGACAACCCACAGCGGACGCCAGCCGAGCTCGACAAATCCGCGGTCATGACCGATCTTCGCTCGAAGCGCGCCGAGCGCGTCGTTGACGATTTTCTCGCGGCCCGCACCGAAGAAAATCACGTCCCCCGTTTGCGCGCCGCTGCGCTCGAGGATCGTCGCCAGGACATCGGATGACAGGAACTTCACGATTGGCGATTGCAGCCCTTCCTCGCTCGGTTTCGAGCGATCGTTGACTTTGATGTATGCGAGACCTTTAGCGCCATAGATCGACACGAACGCGGAGTAGTCGTCGATTTCCTTGCGCGTGAGCTCGCCGCCGTTCGGGACGCGCAACGCCGCGACGCGGCCGCCCGCTTCCTCGGCTGCGCTTCGAAACACCTTGAAGTCGACGTGCTTCATCAGGTCGGTGAGCTCGGTCAACTTGAGCGGCACCCGCAAATCGGGCTTGTCGGAGCCGTAATCGCGCATCACTTCGGCGAAGGTCAGCACCGGAAAGGGATCGGGCAGCGCAACGCCGAGCGCGTCGTTGAACATCGTACGGACGAGGCCTTCCATCAGCGGACGGATCTCGAGCTCGTCCAAGAACGACATCTCGATGTCGATTTGCGTGAATTCGGGTTGTCGATCTGCACGCAAATCCTCGTCGCGAAAGCATTTGACGATCTGGTAATAGCGATCGAAGCCGGCGATCATCAGCATCTGCTTGAAGAGCTGCGGCGACTGCGGCAGCGCGTAGAAGTAGCCCTGATGAATGCGCGACGGCACGAGAAATTCACGCGCGCCCTCGGGCGTCGATTTGTACAGCGCCGGCGTCTCGATGTCGACGAACCCAGCCGTGTCGAGATACCGCCGGGCCGCGCTCGCAGCGCGATGGCGCAGCATCAAATTCCGCTGCATTTCCGGACGGCGCAGATCCAGGACCCGATGGGTGAGGCGCACGGTCTCCGATAGATTGGCGTCGTCGAGCTGGAAGGGCGGCGTCACCGACGCGTTGAGAATGTCGATCTCGCTCGCAAGCACCTCGATCTCGCCTGACACGAGATTCGGATTCGTCGAGCCATCGGGGCGCGGGCGAACGCGTCCGGTGACGGCGATGCAGTATTCATTGCGCAATTTTTCTGCGACGGCGAACGTCGCGGCGCGATCGGGATCGCAGACCACTTGCACCAGCCCTTCGCGGTCGCGAAGGTCGATGAAGATCACGCCGCCGTGGTCGCGCCGACGATGGACCCAGCCGCACAGCGTAATGGTCTGGTCGAGATAGCGGCGGTCGATGCGGCCGCAGTAGTCGGTGCGTTTCAAGTCGATCTCCGACGGATCAGTTTCGTGGGCGCTCGCGCGTGCCGACGAGAACGTAGCGGGCGGACGCTAATGGTCCGGCCGCCACGTTCGTCGAATCAATTTCGGGAATCGGCGACCGACGCGTGCGCCGAATCGGCGGGCGTGGAAGCGGGCCGGCCCAGCGATGGCGGCGGCGGAGCCGCGACTTGCGAGCGCGGCACGACCACGCCCATCGAGATGATGTATTTCAAGGCCTCGTCGACCGTCATGTCGAGCTCGCGCACCTGCGAGCGCGGCAGCATCAGGAAGTATCCGCCGGTCGGATTGGGCGTCGTGGGGACGTACACACTGATGTGGTCCCCTGGCAGATAAGGTGTCACGATCGACGATGGCGTTCCGGTCAAGAATGCGATCGTCCAGCTTCCGGGCCGAGGAAATTCAACCAGCAGCGCCTTGCGAAAGGCATAGCCCTTGTCGGACAGCAGCGTGTCGCTCACCTGCTTGACCGACGAATAGATCGACTTGACGAATGGAATGCGGCCGAGGATCGCCTCCCATGCCAAGATCAAGCGTTGGCCGAAAAAATTGGCGGCCAGCACGCCGGTCAACAGCAGGATGATGAAAAAGAAAACGAGTCCGAGACCGGGAATATCGAAACCGAACAGCGCGCGCGGTCGCGCGTTCTCCGGTAGCACGAGCAGGATCTGGTCCAGCGACGTGAGAAGCCAGTGCAGGACCCAGATCGTGATGCCGAGCGGCACCCACACGATGAGTCCCGCGATCAGATAACGTCTCATCGATGCGCGTGCGTGCTGCCGTTCATTCGCCGTCAATGACAGCCGCAGTTCGTGCCGCAGGACCAGGCGCCGCGGCCTCGCTTTTGGTGTCCCCCGTTTTTGAATCGGCGCTGCCGCCGTCGCCTTTCGTCTCGGTCGTGGCGGCCTTGCCATCTGCAGTGTCGGTCTTGCCGTCAGCGCCGCTGGTTTTCGGCGCCGGCTTGCTGCCGTTCTTGAAGTCGGTCGCGTACCATCCCGAGCCTTTGAGCTGGAATCCGGCCGCCGACACGAGCTTCGAAAGCGTGCTTTTCTGGCAGGACGGGCAGACGGCGAGCGGCGGGTCGGAAAATTTTTGCAGCACTTCGTGCTCGGCGCCGCACGATGAGCAACGATATTCGTAGATGGGCATGGTGAGTCTCGTTTAAGTCTCGGAACCGAAAGTCCGCTAAAACGCTTGATTCAAAAAGGTAATTATACTCGAACGGACGAAGAACCGGGAAAGTCCGGACCTTTGCGTCCCGAGCCTTAACGTGGGAGCAAAACGGTTGGTTTTAAACTGCCGATGAGGGGAGGGCGAGTCGGATGGGAGATTTCTGGATTTGGTGGATTCTCGCGGCACTGTTGATCGGCCTCGAGCTTGCAACCGGAACGTTCTACCTGCTGGCCGTCGGCATTGCGTTTGCACTCGGCGGCGTGGCCGCGTGGCTCGGTGGATCGCTGCCGACGCAGATGCTGGTGGGCGGCGCGCTCGCGGCAATTGCCCTCGTTGCAGCGCATTACGCGCGAAAACGCATCAAAGTGCCGGCGGCGATGCCGTCGCTTGACCTCGGTCATTCGGTTCACGTTCACAAGTGGAACACCGACGGCACTGCGCGCGTCGAGTATCGAGGCACCCAGTGGAATGCAGAGCTCGCGGGACCCGACACGTCGCGCGCCCCGACGATGTACATCGTTGCGACACGCGGGTCGACGCTCGTCCTGTCCGATCGCCGTCCGTAGAATCCCATCCCGCCAATAGAATTCGGAGCCGCCATGCTCGGATCGTCGATCTTCGCATTGTTCCTGTTTGTCGTCATTCTGATCGTCATCATCCAGGCGATTCGCGTCGTGCCGCAGCAGCGCGCGTGGATCGTCGAGCGCTGGGGCAAATTCCACGCGGTGCTGGAGCCGGGCCTCAACTTCGTCGTTCCGTTCGTCGACCGGATCGCCTATCGCCACGATTTGCGCGAGATTCCGCTCGACGTGCCGCCGCAGGTCTGCATCACCAAAGACAATACGCAGCTGCAGGTCGACGGCATTCTCTATTTTCAGGTCACCGATCCGCGGCTTGCCTCTTACGGCGCGTCGAATTACGTCCTCGCGATTACGCAGCTCGCGCAGACGACGTTGCGAAGCGTGATCGGCCGCATGGAGCTCGATCGCACGTTCGAGGAGCGCGACCAGATCAACGCATCGGTGGTGAACGCACTCGACGCCGCGGCGCCGAGTTGGGGCGTCAAGGTCCTGCGCTACGAGATCAAGGATCTGACGCCGCCCGCCGAGATCCTTCGCTCGATGCAGGCGCAAATCACCGCGGAACGCGAAAAGCGTGCGGTGATCGCGACGTCCGAAGGAAGACGACAGGAGCAGATCAACATCGCGCAAGGCGCGCGCGAGGCGGCAATCGCCAAATCCGAAGGCGAGAAACAGGCCGAGATCAATCTGGCCCAAGGTGAAGCGACGGCGACGCTCGTCAAAGCCGAAGCCACGGCCAAGGCTATCCGGCAAATCGGCGAATCGATCAGCGCCGAAGGTGGCTTGCAAGCGGTCAACCTGCGCATCGCCGAAGAATACGTCGCGCAGTTCGGCAATCTCGCCCGTGCGACCAATACGCTGATCCTTCCGACGAACGTCGCCGATGTCGCGGGCGTCATTGCGACGGCGTTGTCCATCGTGAAGGCGGCTCCAGCCGGTCGCGTAAGTTAGGAGCACAAAAATGGAACGGAATGGAACGACCTACATCGTCACCGGCGGCGCGTCGGGTCTTGGTGCTGCAACCACGCGCATGTTGTCCGGCTGCGGAGCGCGGGTCGTCATTGCGGATCTCAAAGTCGACGAGGGCGAAGCGCTCGCGGCATCGCTTGGCGCATCGGCGCGGTTCCTCCGCACCGATGTTTGCGACGAGGCAAGCGCGAAGGCGACGGTCGCAACCGCCGTCGCATCGTTCGGCGGCGTTCAGGGGCTCGTGAACTGCGCGGGCATCGTGCATGGCGAGCGCGTCGTGGGGAAGGAGGCCCCGCACTCGCTTGCGGGATTCGTGCGCGCGATCAACATCAATCTGATCGGCACGTTCAACATGATTCGCCTCGCCGCAGGCGCGATGACCCGGAACACGCCGAATGCCGAAGGCGAGCGCGGCATCGTCGTCAACACGGCGTCGGTCGCCGCATTTGACGGCCAGATCGGCCAGGCTGCGTATGCCGCTTCCAAGGCGGGCATTGTCGGCATGACGCTGCCAATCGCGCGCGAGCTCGCGCGTTATGGCATTCGGGTGATGACAATCGCGCCGGGCATTTTCGAGACGCCGATGATGGACAGTCTCACGAAGGACGTGCAGGAATCGCTCGGCAAGATGGTGCCGTTTCCGCCGCGTCTCGGTCGGCCCGACGAATTCGCGTCGCTGGTGCGCCAGATCATCGAGAATCCGATGCTGAACGGCGAAGTGATCAGGCTCGACGGCGCGATACGAATGGCGCCGAAGTAACGGTCATGCCTCGGAATGACAGAGCGTATTTACTCTCGTCGAGTCAGCGCGATCGCTCCGACAATCATTGCAATGAAGAACACGAACGTCCAGCCGGCGATCGAGAGACCGAATAGCTCCCACGCTTTTTCCGCGCATTCGCCGGAACCGGCGAACACCTTCTTGATCACGTCGAGGAGCGGTAAACTGTCGAGCATGTAGTTGAGGCCCATGCCGCACGCGGGGACCTGGTCCTTCGGCAACGACTGCAGCCAGATTTGCCGACCCGCAAACGCCGCGCCGGCGCCCGCCACAATCAGGATCAGAACCGCGTAAATCCATGCGCCGGTTCTTCCGGGACTGTGAATGAACCCGATGAGAAAGATGATGCCGGCCGCGCTCACTGCAACCCGCTGAAAAATGCACAGCGGGCAGGGATCGAGGCCTTCGTGGTATTGCAGCCACAACGCCCACGCCATCAGCGCGACGCAAACCAGAAACGCCAGAAGATAGGCGATTCGCCGCGGCGGTAACGCGAGCAATGCGATCGAGACGACGCCAATCGTGATCACAAAAACGCGATAGCCCGATTGCACGAGCGATGGTTCGGCATGAAAACCGGCCAGCAGCGCTTCTTGCCCCAGCAGTGCAACGCAGAGCAGAAGGCCGATCCACGGCCAGGGAATGGCGGTATAACGATTCATGGGGTCGTTCGACTCATCTAAGTTTTCTCCAGCGCCTGATCGAGGTCCCAAAGGATATCCGACAGCGATTCCAGGCCGACGGACAATCGAATCATCTCCGGTGAAACGCCGGCTGCGCGCTGCTCGTCCTCGCTCAATTGGCGGTGCGTCGTCGACGCCGGATGAATGATGAGCGTCTTCGCGTCACCGACATTCGCGAGATGCGACAACATCTGCACGCTTTCGATGAGCCGTTCGCCGGCTTTCGCGCCACCCTTGACGCCGAAAGTGAGAATGCCGGAAGCGCCGCGCGGCAAATATTTACGCGCCAGCATTTCGTAGCGATTGCCTTTCAGCAGCGGATAATTGACCCATTCGATTCGCGGATGCCCGGCAAGGTGTTCGGCGATCGCGAGCGTCGATTCGCAATGACGCGGCATGCGCACATGCAACGTTTCGATGCCTTGCAACAGCAGAAAGGCGGCGAACGGCGACAGCGTCGGCCCCAGCGTACGCATCGTTTCCATTCGCGCCTTCATCGTGAAGCCGAAGTCGCCGAACGTCTCGTAGAAGCGCACGCCGTGGTATCCGCGCGAAGGCTCCGTCATCTGCGGAAAGTTGCCGTTGTCCCATGGGAATTTGCCGGATTCGACGACGATGCCGCCCATCGTCGTGCCATGACCACCCAGGTACTTGGTCAGCGAATGGACGACGATGTCGGCGCCATGCTCGAAGGGCCGGCACAGATACGGCGATGCGAGCGTGTTATCGATGACCAGGGGAATTCCCGCGCTCCGCGCGACGCCGCCGAGCGCTTCGATGTCGGCAATGTTGAGCTGCGGATTGCCGATCGTTTCCGCATAGATCGCTTTGGTGCTGGGTTTCAGCGCTTGTCTGAAGTTTTCCGGCGCGTCGGCATCGACGAATGTCGTCTCGATGCCGAATTGCGCGAATGTCACTGCGAATTGCGAGTAAGTGCCGCCATACAGCGTCCGCGATGCGACGAGATGATCACCGTTACGGCATAACGTGAGCAGCGCGCACATCTGCGCGGCCATGCCGGTCGCGGCGGCGAGCGCGGCGCGCCCGCCTTCGAGAGCCGCGACGCGTTCCTCGAGCGCCGCAACGGTCGGATTGGAAATGCGCGAATAGACGTTGCCGAATGTCTGAAGGTTGAACAGGCTCGCCGCGTGGTCGGCGCTGTCGAAGACGAACGACGTCGTCTGGTAGATCGGCAGAGCGCGTGCGCCGGTGGCTGCGTCCGGAATCTGGCCGGCGTGCAGGCACAGCGTGTCGAAGTCGAAACGATGGTCGCTCACGATTTGCTACGCCGGACGTCGCGCCGAAATCACGCCGGTGTTCACGCCCGCCCAATTGAGCTGGCCGAGAATGCGCGCGTGCTCGATCTTGACGCAATGATTCATCACGACCTCGAGCCCCGCGGCCGAGGCGATCCTCGCAGCCTCGTCATTGCGGATCCCAAGCTGCATCCACAGCACCTTCGCATGCTTCTCAATCGCTTCATGCGCCAGGGCGACGATCTCTTCCGGCTTCCGAAAGCAGTCGACGATGTCGATCGGTTCGGGAATTGCGGCAATCGTCGGATAGCAGGTGCGTCCGAGAACTTCGGCGTAATTGGGATTCACCGGAAAAATTCGGTACCCATGATCCTGCATGTACTTCGCCGCGAAATAGCTCGGGCGATACCAGTTCGCCGAAATGCCGACGACGGCGATCGAGCGAGAGCGGGTAAGAATGCGCCGCAAGCCCGCAATGTCATCAACGATCATCGTTCACCTCAAACTGGGATCGGCTTGCCAGCCGACGACCACCATCATGACCAGGTAAGCAATGATGTACGCAACGGTCACATGCCATCCCGAGCGCACCCACGCAACCGCCGACTTCGCATTCGGATATTGGTTGGACAGCGCGACGCCGGCCGACGATCCGAACCAGATCATCGAGCCGCCAAAGCCGACGGCGAATGCGACGAATCCCCAATCGTAGCCGCCTTGCTTGAGGGCCAGCGCAGTCAGTGGAATGTTGTCGAATATGGCCGAAACGAACCCCAATCCCATCGCGACTTTCCAGGATGCCTCGGGGAGTGTCTCCACCGGCATCATCGACGCGGCCAGTACGAGCGAGAGGAGAAAGATGCTGCCCTTGAGCGCGCCCGGCAGCTCTTCCCAATGAGGTCGACGGAGCGGTACGCAAAGCAGCAATGCGAGCCATACGGCCGCGCCGAGGAACGGAAAGCGATCCGAGATCTCGGAGAAGCGAATGTTGACGACCACGTTGGCGACGATCGCTGCGATCAAAATCGCCGCGACGATGAAAACGCGCGCCCAATCGATATGGACGCCGACCGGCGCCTCGCGCGTGATCGGCGAATAGCGCTGTTGCTGCAGCGACGCGGGAATGCCGAAGATCACCAAGGCCACTCCGGCGGCAACGTACGCTTCGAGCACCGCCAACGGCGAAACGCCTGCGATCCACATCATCGTCGTCGTCGTGTCGCCGACGACGCTGCCGGAGCCGCCGGCATTCGATGCCGCGACGATCGCCGCGAGATAACCGAGATGCACTTTGCCGCGGAACACGACGCCCGCGATCGTGCCGCCGATCAACGCCGCGGCGATGTTGTCGAGGAACGACGACAGGAAGAAGATCATGATCAGCAATACGAAGGCGCCCTTCCAGTCATCGGGCAGGAGCTTTGGCAGCCATGCCGGAATCTTGCTTGCTTCAAAGTGCTTCGAAAGCAGCGCGAACCCCAACAGCAATCCGAGCAGATTGGCGAGCAACACCCATTCATGCTCGAGATGCAAAACCAAACCCGCCGCGCCCGGTCCTTCGGGGAATGGTGAGAAGATAATCTTGAACGCTGTAATGACGGCGAGCCCCGTCACCGCCACCTTGAGCGTGTGGTGATGAAACAGCGCAACGCCGATCAGCGTGAGCGCAAACAGGATGAAATCGATTGGGACGCCGGCAACCGCGGGCATCAACACGGTCGCACCGGCGGCGGCGCTTGCGCCGGTCGCGCAGATGATCGCCATCACCACGCGCGACAGCGACGGATAGTGCTTTTTCGACGGGACGAAGAATGCGGGCATCGAGGTCTCGCGGTCAGGAGAAGCGTGGAAGTCGGATCTCAGGGATCGGGCCGCAAAGGCAGCCCCTATTTCCTGCCGTCGGGCGTTGCTAAATGACGCGGATTGTAACCATCGGGCCGGCGACGGCCCGAAACGCATGATTTGTCGGCCACAAACGGTGGAAAAACGGGTCCAGCGCCGTCAACGTCAAAAGGCCAAATAGCTGGGCTCGATCCTTGCTTTTCCAGTCTTACAACGACTCTTTCCAATCCGCGCTGCTTCGTCCTCGACCGCCGTAGGTCCGCAGCACGGCGGTCGCGAAGCGAGGCCGCGTGGGTTTTCGCATGCACAAACGCCAGCCAGTGCCGCGGGTAGACGGAGACGCCGAATGGCAGCCGTTCGCCCGCTGACGCGCGTCGACGTCGCTTCGATCGAGCAGGTGCTCGATGAGGCACAGCTCGAGCCGTTGTCGTCGCTTTCGCAGCGCAAGCTCAACGCGCTTGGACTGCCGCTCGCCTACGTCGATCGACAGCAACGCTATCGTCTGGTCAACTCCGCGTTTCTCGACTGCGTTGCCAAGCGCGAGGAGGAAGTCGTCGCCCATTCGGTGATCGACGTCTGGGGCACCGAGATCTATCAGCTCTATCAGGCCTACATCGAGGCGGCGCTGGGTGGAGAACGCACCGGGTTCGTACGCCAACTTTCGATACCCGGCCAGCCGGCGATCTGGATTCGGGTCGACTATTACCCCGATCGCTCGCCCAATGGCACGGTACGCGGTTTTCTCGCGACCTACAGCGACGTCGATTACCTGAAGCGACTCGAGCTCGAGGCGGGCCAGCGCGAGCATCGCTTGCGACTCGTCACCGACAGCGTCGAATTGCCCATTCTTTACTTCGATCGCGATTTCCGGTTGCGCTTCGCCAATAAGCCGTTCGCGAAGTGGCTCGGTGTAGAAGCCGACGATCTCATCGGACATGGGCTCAAGGATTTTCTGACCTCCGACGCGTTCGACCAAATGTCCGCGAACGTCGAGCGGGTGTTCGAGGGAACCACGGTCGCGTACGAGCGGCGTGAGCGCAAGCTCGATGGCGAGCTACGCTGGGTGCGTGTGACGTTGTTCCCCGATCGCGAAGTGAGCGGACGCGTCGGCGGCGCATTCGCGGTATGGCACGACATCGAGGACGACGTCCGCGCGCGCGAGGCGTTGAAGGCGCAGGAAGCGCAAATGCGCCTCTTTGCCGACAACATTCCCGGACCGATTGCGTATCTCGACAAGAATCTGCGCTACACGTTCGTCAATCAGGCTTTTGCGAATCGCATCTGCAAACCACAAGACGACATCTACGGCAAATCGCCATTCGAGGTCATGACCCCGGACGTCGGCTCGTTCCTGCGCCCGATCCTGAAGCGCGCCCAAAGCGGCGAGCACGTCGAATACGAACGGATCAGCCAGAACGCGCAGGGGCAATGGCGCTGGATGCATGGACGGATCGCACCCGATCTCGATGCGACCGGCCAAGTGCGCGGACTCTATTGCACCGAATACGACATTCATGATCTGAAGCAGACGGAACAGGCGCTCGCGACACGCGAAGAGCAACTTCGCGTATTTACCGACAACATTCCGGAGCCGGTCGTGTATCTGGATGCCGATCGGCGCTACGTCTTCGTCAACGAGTCGTTTCTGCTGCTCACCGGCTTCCTTCGCGATGACGTGATCGGCCGTACGGTCGAAGAGGTCAGCGCTCCCGAAGCGTCGCTTGCGCCGCCCGAATTCGTCGCGCGCGCATTGAGCGGCGAAGCGGTGACCTACGAACGTCCGGCGATCGATGCCGACAATCGTCCGCGCTGGTTGCGTGGACGCATCGTGCCTGATCGCAAATTCGACGGGACGATCAAGGGCGTCTACGTCATCGCCCACGACATCTCGGATCTGAAGCAGGTGCAGAACGCGCTGGCGGCGCGGGAGGGCCAGCTACGCGCGATCATGGACGGCGTACCGGCGCCGGTCGCCTACATCGATCGCGACGAGCGCTGCCATTACGTCAATCGCACGTTCCTCCAGTATTTCGGACTGACGAGCGAGCAAGTGTCCAGGATGCGGCTCCCGGACATCGTCGGTCATGGCATCTATCAAAGCGCGCAGGCGATGTTGACGCGGGCGCTGCAAGGTGAATCGGCCGCATTCGATCGTCTGGTGCCGGGCGCGAACGGCGTGCGCCGCTGGATGACGATTCGCGTGGTGCCGGACGCGGCGTCCTCCGGCCAGGTAGTCGGCGCGTTCGTGCTGATGAACGACATCCATGGCCTCAAGCAAGCGCAGGAGGCGCTGCGCGCGTCCGAAGCCGAACTGCGGCTCATCATGGACAACGTGCCGGCGCGGGTGTCGTACATCGATCGCGACTATCGCTATCGATTTCTCAATCGCCACAACGAAGAATGGTTGGGCGCGAGCCGCCGCGATCTCGCCGGACGCCGTGTCGCCGAAGTCGCCGGCGAGGAGCGCTTCCATCAACTGCAGCCATTGCTCGATCGCGTGCTGAACGGTGAAGAAGTGACCACCGAGGAGCTGCTACACCAGCCCGACGGCAAGCAACGCTGGGAAAGCATCCACTACGCGCCCAATCGCGACGGCGAAGGCAACGTCATCGGCATCTACGCCGTACACACCGACATCCATGAGGAGAAGCACAACGCTGAAGCGCTGCGGCGCGCGAACTGGATGCTCTCGTCGCACATCAACAACACGCCGCTCGCGGTGATGGAATGGGACCGCGAATTCCGTCTGGTGCGTTGGTCGCCGCAGGCGCAGAACATTTTCGGCTGGCACGCGAACGAAGTGCTCGGCATGCCGATCAACGGCAATCCGCTGATCTACGACGCCGATCGCGAGACGTTTGCCGCGCTGGTGATCGGATTGATGAAAGGCGAGGAGCCGCGCGCGACGGGCCTTACGCGCAGTCAGCGCAAGGACGACGCGATGATCTGGTGCGAGTGGTATCACTCGGCGCTGCTCGACGATCAGGGCGGCATCGTTTCGATTTTGTCGTTCGTGCAGGATGTGTCGTCACGTGTCGAGGCGGAAGAGCGCCTGCAAAACCTGGCGACACGCGATACGTTGACCGGCCTGCCGAACCGGCTGCTGTTGCACGAGCGCCTGTCGCAGGCGATCTCGAAGGCCCGGCGCACCGGACAGCGCGTCGGCGTGCTGTTCATCGACCTCGATCGCTTCAAGAACGTCAACGACACGCTCGGGCACCGGATCGGCGACGAGCTCCTGAAGCACGTCACGCGCGCCTTGTCGAGCGCGCTACGCGAAACCGATCTGCTCGCGCGCTTGGGCGGCGACGAATTCATGGTGATCGTCGAGGACGTCGAGGATCCGTCCGTGCTATCGCGAATCGCCCAAAAACT
>DASXPO010000017.1:0-9132 GCA_036493535.1 Casimicrobiaceae bacterium | reverse complement strand
CGCGTCCCGCACAGACGCTTCCCGTCTGCGCTCGGTCGCATGACGCAAAAGCGTGAACCTATTTCGAGTCGTGCGCAACGGGCGGCGCAGCAGACCTTGAAACCGCTCCAATTGCGTTCATAACCTGATCACGTGACAATTCAATCGGACCATCGGCAGCGCACTGCATCAAACCAGCCATGGCGTCGATGCCCGAACTGCTCCTCGATGTTCAGCCGGCACAGGACCACTTCAAGCAGCGCTTGCGCTTGCGCCGGTTCCTGCTCGCCAGCGCGTTCTCGATGCTGTACCTCGCCGTGCTGGCGATCTTCTACATGCAGGACAAGATCGACGGCGAGACGCTGCTGACGGCCTACGCGATTGTCGCGGCATTCATCCTCGTTTTTTTTGGGCTTTTCCGACTCGGGCTCAATCTGCGGTTCCCGGATCCGAGCCTGACCGGTTGGCAACTTCTCGCTTCGGTATTCACGATGCTGTATGTCGTCTACCGCGCCCCGGAAACGCGAATCGCGTTCATCGCTTTTTTCTTCGTCGCACTCATGTTCGCCATGCTTCGCCATAGCGGCACCAAGCTCGCTGGCTCGGGCTTACCGAGGCCAGCATCCGGCTGGAAGACATCGAGGAAAAGGCGCGCCGCGACGATTTGACCGGCGTCTACAATCGCCGTGCGCTGATCGTCGCCATGGACGAGTCGAAACGGCGGGCCGATGCTTCCGCCGAACCGCTGTCGATTTGCGTGATCGACCTCGATTTTTTCAAGCGCTACAACGATGAATTCGACCATTTGACCGGCGACGGGGTGCTGCGCGCTTTCGCGCAGTTCGTGCAAGAAGGACTGCGCGCCACCGATGTGTTCGGCCGTTACGGCGGCGAGGAATTCGTCCAGATCATGCGACACACGACGCTGGCAGGCGCGATGGCCGACGCCGAGCGGCTGCGCGAGCGCATCAGTGCTCTCGACATTCCAATCCCGCGACCGATCGGGCCGCTGACCGTATCGATTGGCGTGGCCCAATACGAGCCGAGCGAAACCATCGTTCAAACCTTCGCCCGCGCCGACGAAGCGCTGTACAAGGCCAAACAACGCGGCCGAAACCGCGTCGAATGCTAGCGGTTATCGTCCGACATCTTGTTTGGGTTCCGACCGGCTTATGCCGGCGCAACGCGCCTCGTACTGCTTCGTCAGCGTTTGCCGGCGCTTTGCGCTGCTGCTGCTTTTGGTTCGGCCACTTTGCGCTTCCCGATCGGCCTCGGCGGCGAGCCGATGCGTCTCGTCGAGCAACTGAGCGCACATGTTCCGGTCGGTCGCACCGCCCTTGGTTGCATTCGGCAGCTTGAGCGGCGGCCCTCTGGACTCGCATCGGGCATCCGAGTAGGTCGTCTTCCCGGATGCGTCCGTGCATTTGTAGATTTGGGCCTGTGCGACTGACACCATGGCGCACAGGGCGAAGAAGGTTATTCGCGCGCAGCACTTCTTCACGTTTGCACCGGCGTACCGCGGACACGTCGGCCTGCAATCCACCATCCGAGCGCCAGGCCGATCAGCAATGCGACGCATGCGCCGACGATCCCGTCGCGGATCAGCGTTTGCGACACTTTCGTCAGCACCGGATTGTCCAGATGATTGGTGCCGAAGTGAATCGCGCGCAAGCGCCATTTACCGTCGTCGCTGCGCGCCATCACCGCGGTCCAGCGGGTGTTGAAATCGAACAGGTTGCCGTCCTTGGCTTCGTAATGCTCGAGCGCTTTGCCGCGAACGAGACCCCAATTCTTGTCCGGCGAGAACTCGGTCAGCTTGTCGGCTTCGAGCTTCATCTCCATTGCGCGCATGTATCCCTTCGGGCCGAACCATTCCCGAAAATATTTCCCGACGTCGCCGCGACTCGACATGACCTCCTGGGTCACGCTCGTTCCCTCGAAGTCGTCGGCAAGATACGGCAACATCTTGTCGTACTGTCCGCTGTTGATCGCCGTGACGATCTCATGCAGCACGCCACGCAGCTCCTCGTGAATCGCATGGTCCGGCTCTTCCGCCCACGCCGGCATGTGGCACATCAGCGTCACGATCACTGCGGTCAGTATTTTCACGTGCTCCTCCCTAAAACTCGTGGACGAACGCCGAATCAGGCGGCGCCGGACAGATCGGGCGGCGGCAATGAACGGCGCGCCAGCGCGGAGACGCGCAGCGGAAACGAACCGCCCTTGCGGTCGAGGAACCAGTTGCGAAGCGTGCGTGCGATCGTCCGAAAGGCGAGCGTCTCCCACGGCACCTCGGCCTCGTCGAACAGGCGCACCTCGAGACTCTCTTCGCCGGGGCCGAAACCGACGTCGCGCAGCGTCGAGCGAAACATCATGTAAACCTGATTGATTTGCGGCAGGCTGATCACCGTGTAGAGCTCCGCGATGTCGACGCGGGCATTGGCTTCCTCGAGCGTCTCGCGGAGCGCGCCGGCGGTCAGCGTTTCGCCGTTCTCGAGAAAGCCCGCCGGCAACGTCCACAATCCGCGCCGCGGATCGATCGCGCGCTTGCAAAGCAGCACCTTGCCGTCCCATTCCGGCAGGCAGCCAACGACAATCTTCGGATTGGCATAGTGAATCGTGCCGCAGGCTGCGCAAACGGTACGCGGCAACGTATCGCCTTCCGGGACGCGGATCTCGAGGCGCGGCGAACCGCAATGGCTGCAATAGTTCATCGTTCGATGGGGGGCCGTTGCGAGCGGCGCGCATAATTATCGCCTAACCTTTTCATTGTGGACGATTCGCCGATGCCGCTCCGTTCGCTTCTACCCGAAGCCGTCGAAAACTACGTCAGCGCGGTCATCACGCGCGAGACCGATCTGCAGCGCCGCCTGCGCGAGGAAACGGCGTCGATGCGCGGCGCCGGCATGCAGATCGGCGCCGATCAAGGCGCATTCCTCGCCTTGCTCGTGCGGTTGCTCGATGCGAGACGCGCGTTGGAGATCGGTACCTACACAGGCTACAGCTCGCTCGCCGTCGCGATGGCGTTGCCGCCAGGCGGCAAGCTCGTCTGCTGCGACGTCAATGACGAATGGACGCAAGTGGCGCGCCGCTACTGGCGCGAGGCCGGCCTCGCCGATCGTGTCGAGCTGCGCCTTGCGCCGGCCTCCGACACGTTGCGCGACTTGTTGCGCGATCCGGGTCCCGGCACGTTCGATTTCGCCTTCATCGACGCCGACAAGGACGGCTACGACGGCTATTACGAGGCCTGTCTCGAGTTGCTTCGCGTCGGCGGTCTGATGGCATTCGACAACACGCTGTGGTCCGGCCGCGTCGCCGATCCGTCCGAGAAGGACAAGGACACCGTCGCGCTGCGCGCATTGAATGTGAAAGTCCGCGATGACCCGCGCGTCGACGCGTGTCTGCTCACGCTTGGCGACGGCGTGCTGCTCGCGCGAAAACGCTAGCTATTCTGCTGCGGCCCGCGCGGCTCTCAATCGCGTATGAAAGTTCGCCGGTAATACCGCAGCTCCTCGATCGACTCGTAGACGTCGGCGAGCGCTTCGTGCTTGCCCTCTTTCGGAATGCCTTTCAGTAAATCCGGCTTCCAGCGGCGCGCGAGCTCCTTCAACGTCGAGACGTCGAGATTGCGATAGTGAAAGTAATCTTCGAGCGCCGGCATCGTGCGGGCGAGAAAGCGCCGGTCCTGGCAGATCGAATTGCCGCACATCGGCGATACCTTGGGCGGAGCATGCTCGCGCAGGAAGGCGAGGGCCGCGGTTTCGACGGCAAGCTCGTCGAGCGCCGACCCCTTGACCTTGTCGACGAGCCCGCTCTTGCCATGGGTGCTCTGATTCCACGCATCCATCGCGGCAAGCGTCGCGTCGTCCTGATGCACGACCCACACCGGCGCGACTGCCACCACATTCAAGTCGTGATCGGTGATCAGCAGCGCGACCTCGAGGATTCGATCGGTCTGCGGATCGAGTCCGGTCATCTCCATGTCGATCCAGATCAGGCGATTGGCGTCCTGGGGCATCGCGGCGTGCGGGTAAAATGGAACCATTCTCGCATACGGCACGCCCAATCTTCATGACCCCGATCGATCTGGCCGCCACTCGCTTCTCGGCGATCTTTGTCATCGCGCTCGCCGTTTCGGTCTTCGTCCGGCTCTGGCTGGCGCGGCGGCAGATAGCGCACGTGTCCGCGCACCGCGGCGCCGTGCCGCCGGCATTCGCGGCGCGAATCGGACTGCCCTCTCATCAAAAAGCCGCCGATTACACCGTGGCCAGGCAGCGATTGGGCATCGTCGAGACCATCGTGGACGCAATCGTGCTCGTCGCGTTGACGCTCGGCGGCGGGCTTGCGCTGCTGTTCGGCTGGACCGAACGAATCGACGTCACGCCGCTGTGGCGCGACGTGCTGCTGCTGGTCGCAATCGCGGTGATCGGCGCAATCGTCAGCCTGCCTTTTTCATGGTGGCATACGTTCCGCATCGAGGAACGCTTCGGCTTCAATCGCACGACGATGAAGCTATGGTTGACCGACATCGTCAAAGGCGTGTTGATTGCCGTCGTGCTCGGCCTGCCGCTCATCATTCTGGCCTTGTGGTTGATGCGCAATGCCGGCGCCCTGTGGTGGTTATGGGTATGGCTCGCATGGCTCGCGTTCCAGGTGCTGATGCTCGTGCTGTTTCCGACCGTCATCGCGCCGCTCTTCAACAAGTTCTCTCCGCTGCCGGCCGGCGCCGCTCGGGAACGGATCGAACAGCTGCTCGCACGCTGCCAGTTCGCCGCACGCGGCTTGTTCGTCGTCGACGGCTCGAAGCGCTCCGGACACGGCAATGCCTATTTCACCGGCTTCGGCCGCGCCCGGCGCGTCGTGTTCTTCGACACGCTGCTTGCGCGACTCGCGCCGGAGGAAGTCGAAGCGGTGCTGGCGCACGAGCTCGGCCACTTCAAGCTGCGGCACGTCGCCAAACGCGTCGCGTGGTCGGCGGTGCTGTCGCTCGCCTTCCTCGCATTGCTCGCGTGGGTTGCGACAACGCCGTGGTTCTACGCGGGACTCGGGATTCCGCCCCGTGCCATCGACGCCGCGATGACGCGGCCCGGTGTCGCGCTCGCGCTGTTCATGCTCGCACTGCCCGTTTTCACGTTCGTGCTGAGCCCCCTCTCGGCGCTGTATTCGCGCAAGCACGAGTTCGAGGCCGACGCGTTCGCGTCGCAGAACGCCTCGTCGCTCGCGCTGACACAGGCGCTCGTCAAGCTATACGAGGACAACGCCGCCACGTTGACGCCCGATCCGCTTCATTCGGCGTTCTACGATTCTCATCCGCCCGCGGCGATCCGCATCGCGCGCCTCGATGCGCTGGGCGCGCACGTCGCACCCGCGCCGGCGTGAGAAGGAGGTGTCATGAATCAAGCAACGCGTGTCCCGACATCGTCGATGTTGCTCGCCCTCGCTGCAATGTCGTGCCGCGACGGCGCGCCGCAGCTCGGCAGCGATGAGCTCGCCAAGCACCTCGCGACCCTGGACGGCTGGCAACACAAGGGCGATCGGATCGAAAAGACGTACGCGTTCGCGAACTATTACGAGACGATGGCATTCGTCAACGCGCTCGCTTGGATCTCGCATCGGGAAGATCATCATCCCGATCTCGGCGTTCATTACAACCGCTGCGTCGTCACGTATTCGACGCATACGGCGGGCGGCGTGACGCTGAACGACGTGATCTGCGCGGCTAAAGCGGAACAACTTCGCGCTTGAACGCGACGCTCGGCGCGCGACAAACAGGCATCGTCGTCGCCGCGCATCGCCGGCATTTCGAGGTCCTGCTCGAAAACGGCGAGTCGATCGATTGCCTGCAGAAAGGCCGCGCGCGGCAACTGGCGTGCGGCGATCGCGTGGCGGTCGCGCGAATCGCCGGCGGCGGCGTGATCGAGAGCGTCGAGCCGCGCGACAATCTCATTTTTCGCTCCGATGCATTTCGCGAAAAGCTGATCGCCGCCAACGTGACGCAAATCGTCGGCGTCGTCGCCCCCGATCTCACCGTCGACGAGGAGCTGATTCATCGCTGGATGATCGCAGCCGAAGCCGAGGACTGCCGGTTCGTCGTTGCCGCAAACAAGCGCGACCTCCCGACGTTCGCCGCGCTGACCCCGCGACTCGCGCTGGTGGCATCGCTTGGATATCCGGTCGTCGCGCTCGCTGCGCGCCACGATGTCGGACCGCTCGAGCCATGGCTTGGCGAACAGCGAAGCGTTCTCGTCGGGCAATCCGGCATGGGCAAATCGACGATCATCAACGCGCTCGCGCCGGATGCGGCGACGCGCACCGAGGAAGTATCCTCCGCCCTTCGGGCGGGTCGACACACGACCACGGCGACGACGCTCTATCCGTTGCCGGCGCTCGGTGAGACGGCGTGGATCGTCGATTCGCCGGGCATGAAAGCGTTCGGCCTCGCGCACATCGCGCCCGATGCGCTCGAGCATGCATTCGTCGAGCTGCGCCCGTTCATCGGCAAATGCCGATTCCGCGACTGTCGCCACGATCGCGAGCCAGGCTGCGCGATGCAGGAGGCCGTCGCGGAAGGCGTCGCGCAGCAATTTCGACTCGCCCTGCTCCGCGATCTGATCCGCGAGGCGGCGGCTACGGCGCCCAGTTTGCGAGCGTGATCAGCAAAATCAGCAACAACCAGAGAACCAGCGCCCGCCAAACCAGACCGACTGCAGACGGCAGGACGTCGCTTTGCACCGGATCGCCGATCCCGAGTTCCGGTCGATAGTAGGGATCGCCGACGAGCTGATGCAACGGTCCGCCGATCTGCACGCCGAGCGCGCCGGCGCCGCTCGCCAGCACCGTACCGATCGGCTCGCCGCCCTCGGTCTCCGGCCATGTTTTCGCTTGAATGCGCCAGCAATACGCCGCGTCCTCGAAATCGCCCACGACGGCGAAGCTCAATGCGGCGAGCCTTGCAGGCACCCAATCCAGGACCGACAGAAGTCCCCGCGCCGGCTTGCCGAACTCGGTGTGCGATCGCGTGACCGGCGTTGCGTCGTCGCCGGGCGCGATACCTTTCCACTCGTGCGCGAGCAAGACAGCAGCACGGTACAGCACCGCTCCCGCCGGGCCCGGCAGGACGATGAACCAGAACAACACCGCGAATACCTGTCGATACGCGTCGGTCAAGCCCTGCTCGATCGAAAGTCGCGCGATATCGTCGCTTCCGAGCTCGCCCACCCAGCCACCGCGCCAGGCCGATAGCGCGCGCCGTGCCGTCGCGACGTCGTTTTCTCTGAGAGCCTCGATGATCACCGAGACCGCGTGACTGAAGCGTCGGAATCCCATCAGCAGGTACAGCACGACGGTGTTCCAAACGAGCCCGAGCACCGGGTGAATGCGGTCCGCGATCCACCAGACCAGCGTCGCACCGACGACCGGAGGGAGGATGGCCAGCGCCGTCGCGACGACACCCTGCCCGATCGTGCCGCCGTTGAGCTTGCCCTCGAGGCGGCGAATATAGCCGGCAAACGTGCGCTCGGCCCCGGCGCGCCAGCGGAATGCATGCCATTGCTCGAGGCCGAGAGCCGCGAGGATCGCGAGCAGATTCATCGATGACGCGCGCGGGCGAGACGCAATCTAGGTCCGCAATTCCTCGCGATCGCGATACTGTTCGAGCGCTTCCGGGTTGGCGAGCGCTTCGATGTTCTTTACATCCCGGCCGTGCACGACGTTGCGCACGGCGAGCTCGACGATCTTGCCGCTCTTGGTCCGCGGAATGTCGGTGACCTGGACCACTTTCGCGGGCACGTGGCGCGGCGTCGTATTCGCACGAATCGTATGCTTGATCTTCTCGGTCAACGTCGAATCGAGCGTCATTCCGTCCTGCAGCTTGACGAACAGGACGACGCGCACGTCGCCCGTCTCGTTCGGCGGCCAATCCTGGCCGATGACGAGACTCTCCACAATCTCGGGCAACTGCTCGACCTGCCGATAGATTTCCGCGGTACCGATTCTTACGCCGCCCGGATTCAGCGTCGCATCCGAGCGGCCGTAAATGACGAGTCCGTCGTGTTCGGTCAATTCCACCCAATCCCCGTGACACCAGACACCGGGAAAACGTTCGAAATAAGCGGCGCGGTATTTCGAGCCGTCGGGATCGTTCCAGAAGCCGATCGGCATCGACGGAAATGGCGATTTGCATACGAGCTCGCCCGTCTCGCCGCGAAGCGGATGGCCGTTTTCGTCGAACACATCGACATCGAGGCCGAGGCCGCGGCATTGCAGCTCACCTCGCCAGACAGGCAGCGTCGGATTGCCGAGCGCGAAACACGAGATGATGTCGGTGCCGCCGGAGATCGACGATAGGCAAATGTCTTCTTTTACGCACTGGTAGACGTAATCGAAGCTCTCCGGCGCGAGCGGGCTTCCGGTCGAGAACATCGTGCGTACCGTGCGCAAATCGAAGTCCTTGCGCGGCACGATCGCGATTTTCTTGCTCGCGTCGATGTATTTCGCCGACGTTCCGAAATGGGTCATGCGCTCGACGTCGGCGAATTCCCAGAGCACGCGCCCGCGCCGGATGAAGGGCGACCCGTCGTAGAGCAACAGCGTCGCGCCGGCCGCGAGCCCGGACGCGAGCCAATTCCACATCATCCAGCCGCAGGTCGTGAAGTAGAACAGGCGATCGCCGCGCTTGAGATCGCCATGCAGCAAGTGCTCCTTGATATGCTGGAGCAGCGTCCCGCCTGCGCCGTGCACGATGCATTTCGGCACGCCGGTCGTGCCCGACGAATACAGCACGAACAGCGGATGATCGAAGGGAACCTGGGCATAGGCGATCGGGCCGGCGGCGTGCGGCGCGAGGAAATCGTCCCACGCGACGCCGCCCCGAACGCTCGAAAGATCGTCCGACGCGCCGTACGTCTGCTGCAAATAGGGGACGACGACCACGCGCCGGACAGACGGCAGCTCCGCGACGATCGCAGCGACTTTGTCCAGAACCGGGATGACCTTGCCGTTGTACCAGTAGCCGTCGACGGCGAAGACCACCGTGGGCTCGATCTGCCCGAACCGGTCAAGGACGCCCTGCACGCCGAAATCCGGCGAGCAGGACGACCAGACTGCGCCGATTGCCGCTGTGCCGAGCATGGCGATGATCGTCTCGGGCATGTT
>DASXPO010000016.1:0-6058 GCA_036493535.1 Casimicrobiaceae bacterium | reverse complement strand
GCGGGCGGCTACGTCGGCAATGGGCTCACATGCGCGAATTGCCATCTCGATGCGGGACGCGTCGCGTATTCGGCACCGCTCGCGGGATTGTGGGGTGTCTTTCCCGAATATCGCGCGCGTCGCGGCAGCGTCGAATCGCTGACCGAGCGCATCAACGATTGCTTTATGCGCTCGATGGACGGGAAGCCGTTGCCGTCGGAGAGCCGCGAGATGATCGGCCTGCTCGCGTACACCGCGTGGCTGTCTGCCGGCGTCCCGACCGGCGTCGAAGTTCAAGGTCGCGGCTTCAAGGAATTCGCGGCGCCGGCAACGCCGAATCCCGTTCAAGGCGAGGCGCTGTACGCCGCCAAATGCGCGGCCTGCCATGGCGCTGACGGCCAAGGCCTGCGCGGTGCCGACAACGCCTACGCGTTTCCACCGCTATGGGGCCCGCAGTCGTTCAACACCGGCGCGGGCATGGCGCGCACATCGGTTGCAGCGGGATTCGTGCAGGCCAAGATGCCGCTCGGCAACGGCGGCACGCTCAGCAATCAGGAAGCGTACGACATCGCCGCTTACTTCACCGGCAAGCCGCGTCCCGAATTTTCCGCAGCGAAAAACGATTGGCCGCGCGGCGATGCGCCGCCTGACGCGCGTAGGTGAATCAGAAGCCCGCCGATTGACCGTCGCGCCGCGAGTCGGAGGCGCAGACGTAGCCGCCGTCGATCTTGACGATGCATTGACCGGCGCCGAAGTCCATGTACGAATCAGCGATCGACGTCATCGTGTGACCAAGCCCGATCAAGCCGGCGCGTAACTCAGGCGCAGCGCTCGCTTCGAGGTCGATCGAATGATCAGCATTGATTTTCCAGCGCGGCGCATCGAGCGCTGCCTGCGGATTCATCCGGTAATCGAACATCCGCACCAGCATCTGCACGTGGCCCGGCGGTTGGATGGGCCCGCCCATGACACCGATCGTCGCGAGCGGCGCACCGTTACGCGTGACGAAGCCGGGAATGATCGTATGAAACGGCCGTTTGCCGCCGCCAACCTCGTTCGGATGTCCCGCCTCGGGCACGAATCCAGCGCCGCGATTTTGCAACGAGATCCCCGTGCCCGGCACGACGACGCCGGATCCGAAGCCCATGTAATTCGATTGGATCATCGAGACCATCATGCCGTTTGAATCGGCGGCACATAGATAAACGGTGCCGCCTCCGGGCGGCGTCCCCGGTCCGAAGTCCCGTGCATGCGATCGATCGATCAGTTTTGCGCGCGATGCCAGATAGGCGCGGTCGAGCAGCGCCTCCGGGGCAATTTGCATCGCCCCGATATCGGCGACATAGCGGTGCGCATCGGCGAATCCGAGCTTCATCGCCTCGATTTGCAAGTGCTGGCTGGCGACCGAATCGGGACTATCGCCCGCGACGTTGAAGTTATCGAGAATGCCAAGCGCAATGAGCGCTGCGATGCCTTGTCCGTTCGGCGGGATTTCGTGGACGGTAACGCCGCGATAATCGAGCCCGAGCGGCGTCACCCAATCGCAACGATGCGCGGCGAAATCCGCGGTGGTGTGCACGCCGCCGTTGGCGCGAGAGTGCGCGGCCATCGCTGCAGCCAACTCGCCGCGATAGAACGCTTCGCCCTGCGACGCGGCGATCTTCTCGAGCGTCGCCGCCATTGCGGGACTGGCGAAGCGTTCACCGGGCTGCGGCGAACGGCCATGAATTAGAAAATGGTCCGCCCAGCCGAGATCCTGCGGCAGGATCGAAACGGCGGCGCGCCATTTTTCCGCAACGACCGGCGACACGAGATAACCGTCACGCGCATAGCGGATCGCCGGCTCGAACAAATCGGCGAACGGCAGCTTTCCATAACGTTGCCACAGTGCGACCCAGCCGGACACCGCCCCGGGAATCGTCACGGTGTCCCAACCGCGCTGCGGCATCGCGGACCGTCCAGCAAAACGCGCCGGAGACCATGCCGCCGGTGCGCGACCGGAAGCATTCAATCCGACGAGTTCGCGACCGTCCCACAGAATCGCGAACAAATCCGAGCCGATGCCGTTGCTGCACGGCTCGACGAGCGTCAGCGTAATGGCCGTTGCCAGCGCGGCATCGACGGCATTACCGCCACGTGCGAGCATCGCGACGCCGACTTGCGCCGCCAGGGGTTGCGATGTCGAAACGGCGCATTGCGCGAAGATCGGTTGGCGCCGCGACGCATACGGAAGGCTCCAATCGAAATCAGTTACCGCGTGCCGGTCGTTCATGATCGCAATGGAACGGATGACGTCATGTCGCTGCTTCCTGGAATGCTTCTTCGCGTTTTTTGCGAATGTTGGGCAGACCGATCACCACGATGAGCAACGCCGCCGCGATCAACAAGCCGGCCGAGATCGGGCGATGAACGAACACGAACGGATCGCCGCGCGACAGCAACAGCGCTCGGCGCAGATTCTCTTCCATCATCGGCCCCAGCACGAAGCCCAGCAACAGCGGCGCCGGTTCGCATTCGAGCTTCATGAAGATGACGCCGAGCAAACCGAAGAACGCCGTTTGCATGACGTCGAAGCTCGTGTTGTTGACCGTGTAGACACCGATCGAGCAGAACAACAGAATCGCGGGATACAGCATCCGATAGGGAACGGTCAGCAGCTTGATCCAGATGCCGATCATCGGCAGATTGAGCACGACGAGCATCAGGTTGCCGATCCACATCGACGCAATCAATCCCCAGAAAAGCTGCGGATTGGACGTCATCACTTGTGGACCGGGCTGGATGTTGTGGATGGTCATCGCGCCGACCATCATCGCCATCACCGCGTTTTCCGGAATGCCGAGCGTCAGCAGCGGGATGAACGACGTCTGCGCACCCGCGTTGTTCGCCGATTCCGGACCCGCGACGCCCTGAATGGCCCCTTTGCCGAATTGACCCGGATTATCCGATAGCTTTTTTTCGACGGCATACGCAGCGAACGACGACAACATGGCGCCGCCGCCCGGCAGAATGCCGAGCACGGACCCGATCGACGTGCCTCTCAGCACTGCCGGCGCCGCTGCGCGTAATTGTTTTTTCGTCAGCCAAAAACCCTTGATCTTGTTCGTCAGCAATTCCCGTTTTTCGCTCGATTCGAGATTCAGAATGATCTCGGCGAACCCGAACAATCCCATCGCGACGCTGACGACGCCGATGCCATCGGAGAGCTCTGGAATGCCGAAGTCGAAGCGCGCCACGCCGGAGTTGACGTCGGTGCCGACGATGCCGAGAAGCAATCCCAGGATCACCATCGCAATTGCCTTGAGGAGCGAGCCGTGCGCGAGCACGGTGGCCCCGATCAACCCGAGCGTCATCAACGAGAAGTACTCGGCTGGGCCGAACTTCAGCGCCAGCTCGGAAAGCGGTACCGAGACTGCGGCTACGAGCACCGTGGCGACGCATCCGGCGAAAAACGATCCGATCGCCGCGATCGAGAGCGCTGCGCCGGCTTCTCCCTTGCGCGCCATTTGATAGCCGTCGAGACACGTCACCGCCGACGACGTTTCGCCCGGCATGTTGATCAGGATCGATGTCGTCGATCCGCCGTATTGCGCGCCGTAATAGATGCCCGCCAACATGATGAGCGCGGACACCGGTTGCAATGCATACGTTGTCGGCAGAAGCATCGCGATCGTCGCCACCGGTCCGATGCCCGGCAGCACGCCGATCAGCGTGCCGAGGAGAACGCCGATAAATGCATACAGCAGGTTGACCGTCGTCAGCGCGACGCCAAAACCGACCGAAAGATGATCGAGCAGTTCCATCGCCGGTCAGCCAATGAACGCCGGCCAGATCGGCAGCTGCAATTTGAGGCCGATGACGAACACGCCGACCGCGAGCGTCGCGAGCAGGACGCCGGAAATGAGCGCCTCGCGCGGGCGGAATTCGGGGCTTGCCGCGCTCGCGCCGACGATCAGGATGACGGTTGAGATGGCAATGCCGACCGGTTGCACGATCGCGCCGAACAGGACGACGCTGCCCAGCACGATCACCGTCGGACGCCACTTCCAGCCGGGCAACCGCGGGCCGTTCGTACGGAGCGCACGCACCGCGATGATCGCGCCGAGCAGGATCAGCAGAATGCCGAGGATACGCGGGAAATAGCCGGGCCCCATCCGCGCCGCGGTCCCGAGCGTGTACTTCATCCCGTACGTGATCGCGAACAGACCAAGCGCGATGAAGATCACACCCGACCAGAAATCTTTTGGATGGCGGACCGTCGCCATGCTTCCTCCTGTCCGATTGCGCCGCTTGAGCGAAGCGCCGTCGCAAAGCCCGCGTAGGATAGCATCGGGGGGCCGCTGTCAAGGAATGCCGCCCGGCGCGGTCGACTCGCTTCGACCGGCGGCTGCCAACAAAAAAGCAGGCGCATGGCCTGCCTCTTTGTTGGATTCAAAACGCGTCACACGCCGTTCTTCGCGCGGAGATCCTTGAAGTACTTGTCGAGCCACTGCGCCTGCAGACGTTGTTGCAGTTGCGGCTTCACTTCGTCGAACGACGGCACTTTCGCCGGCCGCTCGTCTTCGACGAGGATCACGTGCCAGCCGAATTGCGTCTGCACCGGCTGCGGCGTGAACTTGCCTTTCGGCGTCTTCATCATCGCATCGCCGAAGGGCTTCACGAAGCTCGCCGGCGCGTTCCAATCGAGATCGCCGCCGCGATCCTTCGATCCCGGATCCTTCGAGCGCGCTTTGGCGAGGTCTTCGAATTTCGCGCCCTTTTGCAGCTCGGCGATGACGTCCTTCGCCTCGTCTTCCTTCTCGACCAGGATGTGGCGGACCTTGTATTCCTTATCGCCGATTTGCGACTTGATCTTTTCGTATTCGCTCTTGAGCTCGGACTCGGGCACCGGATTCTTCTGGATCCAATCCGCGACATAAGCGCGGACCAGCACCGTTTGCCCGGCGAGATCCATCTGCGTCTTCATGTCGGCCGTCTTATCGAGCCCTTGCTTGCGCGCCTCGCGGGCGAGCAGCTCGCGGGTGTTCAACTCTTCCCGAATGGCATTGCGAAGCTCCGGCGTATCTTGTGCCTGGCCCTGGGCGAGCCTTTCTTTGAGCATCAAATCGAACTGGCCCGCCGGATAAAGCGTCTTGCCAGTCGGCGTCGCTGCAGCGGAGGGAGCGGCCGCTGCCTTGGGCGGCGGCGCGTCCTTGCCCTTGGCAGGCTGCTGCGCGAGCGTCGCCGCGGCGGGCAACAAGAGAGCGAGCGCGGCTCCCGCCGCGATGATTTGTTTCATGTCATCAATCCTTTCGTGGAGAAGGGAACTCATCGGGCGCGTACGCGCGGATTGCAAGCGCATGCACCGGATGGGGAATCAAATCGCCGACGCGTTCGAGCACCGCCCGGTGGCGCGCAAGACGCGACAAACCGCGGAAGTGCTCGGACACGATCGTGACCGAAAAGTGCCGCCCGCCCGCCTCGGCGCCTGCGTGTCCGGCATGAAGGGCGCTGTCGTCCTGAATCTCGAGCATCATCGGGCCAAGCGACGCGAGACGACTTTCCAGCTCGACTGCAACCGGCGACTTCATGGCGCCGGCTCGGAAATGTGGCGCGCGAGGACCAGTCCCTGCGCCAGCGCGAACAGCAGGAAAAGACCGATCCCGCCCCATACTTTGAAGTTCACCCAGGTATCGGTCGAAAAATGAAAAGCCACGTACCAGTTGGCGACGCCCATCGCAGCGAAGAAGGCGACCCAGGACCATGTCAGGCGCGTCCATACGGCGGGTGGGAGCGCCAGATCCTTAAGAACCATAGCAAGGAGATCGCGCTGAAAAAAGACTTTGCCCACCGCCAGCGTCAGTCCGAACAAGCCGTACAAGACCGTCGGCTTCCACTTGATGAACGTCTCGTCCTGCAACAGCAGCGTGGCGCCGCCGAAGATGGCGATGATCGCAAACGACAGCCAATGAACCGCCGAAATCTTGCGCCGCCATCCGAAATACAGAATCTGAACCACCGACGCCGCGATCGCGACCGCCGTTGCGACATAGATGCCTTGCCACTTGAACGCGACAAAAAAGAGGAGAAGCGGGAAATA
>DASXPO010000015.1:0-4345 GCA_036493535.1 Casimicrobiaceae bacterium | reverse complement strand
CAAGATCGGCAGCGAGCTTTTCACCGTCGCGGGACCCGAGCTCGTTCGCGCAATGGTCGAACGTCGCTTCAACGTCTTCCTGGATCTCAAATTTCACGACATTCCCAATACCGTCGGGCGCGCGTGCGCAGCGGCCACGCGCTTGGGCGTGTGGATGATGAACGTGCATGCGTCGGGCGGATCCGCCATGTTGACCGCTGCGCGTGAGGCCGTCGACCAGGCATCGCACAAAGCATCGATGCCCACACCACGGCTCATTGCCGTCACGGTGCTGACGAGCCTCGATGACGCCGCGCTCACCGAAGTCGGGCAGGGCGACAGCGCATCGGCGCAAGCGCTGCATCTGGCGGGCCTTGCCCGCAATAGCGATCTCGACGGCGTCGTGTGCTCTGCCGCCGAAGCCCGCTCGATGCGCGACACATTCGGCGACGCCTTCTTGCTCGTGACACCGGGTATCCGCCCCGCCGACGCCGGCAGCGATGACCAGTCGCGGATCGCCACTCCACAAGCGGCAATCGCGAACGGTGCCGACCATCTTGTCATCGGACGGCCGATCGCGCGCGCCGCCGATCCGATCGCAGCGCTTGCACAAATCAACCGCGAGTTGGGCATCGAACGATGAAAATCACCATGATCGGTACCGGCTATGTCGGGCTCGTGACCGGAACGTGCCTCGCCGAAGTCGGCAACGACGTGCTGTGTTTGGACCTCGACCGCCGCAAGATCGAAACGCTCGAGTCCGGCGGCGTGCCCATCCACGAGCCGGGGTTGAAGCCGATGATCGAGCGCAACGTCGCGGCACGGCGGTTGCGCTTCACCACCGACATCGACGCGGCGGTCGCGCATGGCGGGTTGCAGTTCATCGCCGTCGGAACGCCCCCGGACGAGGACGGCAGCGCCGACATGCGCTACGTGCTGCAAGCGGCGCGCAACATCGGCACCCGGATGACGACTGCGAAAATCATCGTCAACAAATCGACGGTGCCGGTGGGAACCGCCGATCAAGTTCGCGTCGCCATTGGCAACGAACTGCGCGCACGCAATGTCGAGATTCCGTTCGCGGTCTTGTCCAATCCCGAGTTCCTGAAGGAGGGTGCGGCAGTCGACGACTTCATGCGCCCGGATCGGATCGTCATCGGCGGCGAAGACGAAAAGGCGATCGCGATCCTGCGTAGCGTGTACGCGCCGTTCCAGCGCAGCCACGAGCGGATGCTCGTCATGGACACGCGCTCGGCCGAGCTCACGAAATACGCTGCCAACGCCATGCTGGCGACACGAATCTCGTTCATGAACGAGCTCGCGAATCTCGCCGAGCGCCTGGGCGCCAATATCGAATCGGTCCGTCATGGCATCGGCTCCGACCCGCGCATCGGCTATCAATTCCTTTATCCGGGCGCCGGCTACGGCGGCAGCTGCTTTCCGAAGGACGTTCGGGCGCTGCAGTCGACGGCGCGCGAGGGGGGAATCGCACTGAAGCTTCTCGAAGCGGTGGAATCGGTCAACGAAGCGCAAAAGCACGTGCTGGTCGACAAGATAGCGGCGCGGTTGCACGGTGACATCAAAGGGCGTCGCTTCGCGATTTGGGGACTCGCATTCAAACCGGACACCGACGATATGCGCGAAGCCCCGTCACGCGTCGTCATCGACGCGCTCGTCAAGCGCGAAGCCGCAGTCGTCGCATATGACCCGGTCGCGATGGACGCGGGTCGAAGAATCTTCGCCGCGACGAAGCAGGTGTCGTTCGCGGATTCGCCGCTCGCTGCGTGCGATGGTGCCGATGCGCTGGTGATCGTCACGGAATGGAAGGAATTTCGCGGTCAGGACCTGGAATCGGTGCGCGCGAAGCTCAAGCAGCCGTTGGTGTTCGATGGCCGCAATCTGTACGACCCGGCGCTTGCGCGCGCCGCGGGCATCGAATACTTCTCCATCGGCCGCCCCATTTTGAGATAAGTTTCTTACTCTTGTGATGAGTGCAGATCCCGCACGATTCTCCGCTTGGCGCGAGCGCGTTGCCGGCGCACATGCGCTCGTCGTCGGCGATGTCATGCTCGATCGCTATTGGTTCGGCGATGTCGAGCGGATCTCGCCCGAAGCGCCGGTGGCGGTGGCGAAGATCTCGCGAACCGAAGAGCGCCCCGGCGGAGCCGCCAACGTCGCGCGCAACATCGCTGCGCTCGGCGCCCAAGCGACGGTCTTGTCGGTCACCGGTGACGACGAGGCGGGCCGAGCGCTCGAACGGCTGCTCGAAGGCGATGGCGTCACGACGTCGTTTCTGCGCGATGCCGCGCTCACGACGACGGTCAAACTGCGGGTACTGGCAAGACGCCAGCAACTGCTGCGAATCGACTTCGAGCAACCGCCGTCACGCGAGTTGTTGTCGGCAAAGCTCGCCGATTACGAGCGCTTGCTCGAGAATGCCGACGTCGTCGTGATGTCCGATTACGGCAAGGGCGGTCTCGCGCACATCGCGACGATGATCGAACGCGCACGTGCGCGCGGCATCCGCGTGCTGATCGACCCCAAGGGCGAGGATTGGGCCAAGTACCGAGGCGCCGATTTGCTGACGCCGAATCTCAGCGAACTTCGTCAAGTCATCGGCCGCTGGGCGGACGAGCACGAGCTGACGCGCAAGGCGCAATGGCTTCGCTCCGAGCTCGGCGTCGACGCGCTGCTCGTGACGCGCTCGGAACAGGGAATGAGTCTGTTCTCGGGGAGTGGCGCGCTCTCGACCCCCGCCCGCGCACGCGAGGTCTACGACGTTTCGGGCGCGGGCGACACCGTGATCGCAACGCTCGGCACGCTGATCGCAGCCGGTGCACCCATCGAGGACGCTATGCAAATCGCCAACGAAGCGGCGGGTGTCGTCGTCGGCAAGCTCGGCACCGCTGTCGTTCATCCATCCGAGCTCGGCTGAGTCAATCGCGCGACGCATGCGGTCGCGCACGATCGATGGCGAAGCCGAAGACCCTCTTTAGCTGCACCGAGTGCGGCGGCCAGAGTCCAAAATGGCAGGGGCAATGTCCGCAGTGCGGTGCGTGGAACACGTTGATCGAAGCGCCGTCCGTTGCAGTCGGCACGCGCTTCGAAGGCATCGCCGGCACGCGATCTCAGGTCACACCGCTTGCAGCCGTCGAGGCAAAGGAAAGCCATCGCGTTCGGTCCGGTATCGAGGAGTTCGATCGGGTGCTGGGCGGTGGCCTCGTGGCCGGCGGCGTCGTGCTCCTCGGCGGCGATCCCGGCATCGGCAAGTCGACGCTGTTGCTGCAGGCGTGCGCAGCGCTGGGCGGTACGCATCGAACGCTGTATGTCACCGGCGAGGAATCGGTCGATCAGTTGGCGTTGCGGGCGCAGCGGCTGGCGCTCGTCAATGCGCCGGTCGAGCTCCTGGCCGAGGTCCAGCTCGAGGCGGTCGTCGCCGCGATCGACGCGACAGCGCCTGAGTTGGTCATCATCGATTCCATTCAAACGATCTACACGGACGCATTGACCTCCGCGCCGGGCAGCGTCGCGCAAGTTCGCGAATGCGCCGCACAGTTGACGAGGCTTGCGAAGCAACGCGGCGTCATCGTCGTGTTCGTCGGACACGTGACCAAGGAAGGCGCGATCGCTGGGCCGCGCGTGCTGGAGCACATTGTCGACACGGTGCTCTACTTCGAAGGTGATCCGCATTCGAGCTTTCGCCTCGTCCGCGCGATCAAGAACCGCTTTGGGGCGGCGAACGAGCTCGGGGTCTTCGCAATGACCGAGCGCGGCTTGAAAGGCGTCACCAATCCATCAGCGATCTTCCTGTCGCATCACGCCGAGCCGGTCGCGGGTTCGGCAATCGTCGCGACGCTCGAGGGCTCGCGCCCTTTGCTCGTCGAAATTCAGGCGCTGGTCGATCCGGTGCAAGGCGCGATGCCGCGCCGTCTCGCCGTCGGACTCGATGCGCAGCGCCTTGCCTTGCTGCTCGCGGTCCTCCATCGGCACGGTGGCGTCGAGACGAGCGGTTTCGACGTATTCGTGAACGCAGTCGGCGGCGTGCGCATCCAGGAGCCGGCCGTCGATCTGGCTGTTTTGGTCGCCGTGCATTCGTCGTTACGAAACAAGCCATTGCCCGCAAAACTTCTGATGTTCGGAGAGGTGGGACTCGCGGGCGAAATTCGCCCTGTGCAGCGGGGCCAGGAGCGGATCCGCGAAGCGGCGAAGCTGGGCTTCAAGACCGTGCTAATTCCCTCAGCTAATCGGCCGCGCCAACCGGTAGACGATGTGACGATCGTGCCGGTCGATCGCGTCGATGCCGCGCTCGAGT
The DNA here is from genome assembly GCA_036493535.1 of Casimicrobiaceae bacterium. Lineage (GTDB taxonomy): Bacteria > Pseudomonadota > Gammaproteobacteria > Burkholderiales > Casimicrobiaceae > VBCG01. The sequence goes on along the minus strand of DASXPO010000015.1, from coordinate 54 downwards.
ATTTGCGCGAGTAACGCGCGCTAATCGGTATTTGATCTGACGGGTACTGTCCAA
>DASXPO010000014.1:0-2147 GCA_036493535.1 Casimicrobiaceae bacterium | reverse complement strand
CGACGCGCATCACGCAGCTGACGCCGTAACGTCCGTCAACCGTAAAAAGAAACCCCGGTGCGAGTTGCTGCGCCGGGGTTTTTTTCGTCAATCGATCACCGATTCAGCTCACACGAGCCGTGACGCTCATACGTCGACGCGCATCCAGCCGTTTCTTTCGTTGCTTCTACCGACCCTCATCTCCTCCTGCCACTGTTTCAGCTTCGCGAATCGGTCGTCGTTCGGAAGCAAAGCGACCGGCGTCACCGGCTCCGGATAACCGGGCCCGCGCAGCACGGCGTCGAGACGTCCACCGGGCTGCAGCTCCGGCGCGCTCGGGTAGCTCGCCAGATTGCCGTCGCGATACTGCGGCGCCGCGGGCGCAAGTCCATAGAGGCGCGCGGAATTGAGGCCGAGGATCTTGCGCTTCGCGCCTTGGTTCAATTGCGGATACCCCCAGCGGTCGGCGATGTCGTCGGGGATTTGCGAGCGCCACAGCGCCTCGATTTGCCATTGCGGGCCGCCGTACCACAGCGAATCCGAGCCAAACAAAATGTTGTTCTCGCCCACGTAGTAAAGCAATTGCCCGATCAAATGCGCCCAGACGGTCGGAAACGTGACGATCACCGAGGCCATCGTCGTGCCGAGCTCGGCGTAGATGTTCCGCAAGCGCCGCGTACTCGCCGGCGACGTGGAGAACGGCTCGGCGCCCGCCACATATTTGCCCGCCGCGATTTGCGCGAATTGCGTCGACCAGCGGATGTTGGGCACCGTATGTCCATCGCTGTCGGTCAGCGTCGTCGGCGGCATCGCGCCCGGTGCGCTTTCGATGTCCTGTAGCGATTGCAGCGCCCAAAAGCCCGGCCTGATGCACGCGTGATAGATGATCCAATTGAACTGCGGCCAATCGGTCGCGACTTTCACCATGTCGTCGGGGTTGCCAAAGTTCGGCAGATTGTTCGCGCCGCCCGGCTGCGTCCCATTCGCCGACAGACCCTTGTGAATGCAGATGTTGAAAAAGCCCGGATGTTCTTTGAGCTGATCTTTGTTTTGGGCGATCACGGCGTAGGTCGGATAGGCGATCACCTCGTCGTCGAGCCGCCAGCGCGCGAAGGGCAGTCCGGGCGCCGCGCTCGCGGCGAAGGCGACGTTGTAGCCCTTCCACGAATCGGGCTGCATAAATTCGATCTGCCACTGCGTGTAGTCGCCGAACAGGGGATCGGCCATGTTGCCCGGACCCGGATAGATCTGGCCGTGCGCAAGCGCGCGCGTCGACCCGGCGAGCGCGTTGATGTAGTCGCGGCATTGCGATGTCTGCCAACCGGTGAGGATCTCGGCCGACAGACTATCGTGGATGTTCGTCGCCGGCCCGGGCGTCCCTCCACCGGGTGGCGTAAAGAGCGCGATGTTCGCGTTGCTGATGATCGACACACTCGTCTGCGCCTGCAGATACATGCGGTTGATGTACTGACCGAGATGGAATTCACCGGCGACCGTGGTCGGCGGCCCGGGATTGGGCGGAAAGTCCGGGCCGAGTTGTGCGGGATTCCACCGCGTCCATGGGTTGCCGAGCTCGTCGACGCCCGCGGGATTGCCGCCAGTGCCGTTGAACGGATTGGCGAGGAATCCGGCGCCCGTCGATACCGAGCCTGGTCCTTGCGCCAGCGCGCGCAGGCCTTGCGGTGTATTCGTGCTCGAGCGGACGATGTGCGTTTGATCGTCGAAGACGAATAGATTTTTCGGTGGACCGTTCTCGGCCGCGGCGGCCGGCTCGAACATCTCGACGGCGCTCACTTTGAAAAACGTGTTGCCGAATACTTCGTTCATCGCCAGGAACGACGCCGCGAGCCCGCCCGTGCTTCCCAAGAATTGGCGCCGCGTGATGCCGAGCTTTTTCGCCGCCTTGTCGGCGAGCTCCTTGACGCGCGCTTCGACGCGCCGCTGTTTCTCCGTCTGCGGAAACGGCATGTATTCGCCGTTGCTGATCATTCGCGTGGGAACCGGCCCTGCGAAGGGATCCTTCTCCGCGGGTTTGACAAATTCGAGCTGCTCGTCGGATAGCCAAGCGTCCTCTTCACGCGAGCCGGGAAATCGGTGGGATGTAGACATTCGCTCCTCCAGTCATGCCGTTACAGCGGCCGAGTGAGCGTACGTATCGACGTAAGGTG
>DASXPO010000013.1:0-4653 GCA_036493535.1 Casimicrobiaceae bacterium | reverse complement strand
CCGAGCGCGAGCAAGGCATCGCGAACTTGCTGCGGTACCCACGAGTAAATCCCATGCGCGACGATGTAATCGAACGTGCCGTGCGACGGCGAGAGCGAAGTGAGGTCCTCGTTCACGAGCACGATGTTGGTCAAATCCAATTCGGCGATCGTCCGGCGCCCCGCATCGAGCGAGCGCTCCGAGAGGTCGCAGCCGACGAACCGCGCCCCGGGAAGCGCAAGCGCCATCGGTATCAGATTGGAGCCGTCGCTGCATCCGACTTCCAGCACGCGGCACTGCGCGACCGCAGGCGAGCGCATCCCGAGAAACGCGGCCACCGTCGCGAGGCGATCCGGATGCGTCCCGGCGTGTGGAAGCGCCGCGTAGGCGACCTGATCGTAACGCTCGGCCAGCGCGGCGCTGCTCGAATCGAATAGAGGGTGTCCCGCGAGCGCCGGCTCCGCGCGGCGCGGCGGCGTTTCGCTCAAGCCGCGCGCTCGAGCTCGGGACTCCATTTGCCGGCGCGCGCCAGGGAATTCATCCTGATCCGCTGTGCGAAGGCCTTTTGCGCGGCCGGAATGTTCTCGCGGCGGCCGCCCCACGCGCGCATCGCCGGATCCTGGAGCGCACGCGCATACGAAAACGACAGCACCCACGGCAGGCCGGGGTGGAGCTTGTTCATCGCATTCAAATTGGCGGTCGCTTCTTCGGGCGCTTGTCCGCCCGACAGGAAGTTGATCGTCGGGACCGCCGCGGGAACGTTACGCCGCAGGACTTCGACGGTCGCCGTCGCAATTTGATCGGCCGTGGCTTTTTTCGAATGCTCTTTTCCGGGCAGCACCATGCTCGGCTTCAATACGACGCCTTCGAGCGTGACCTTGTGCCGGTAGAGCGCCGCAAACACGGCATGGAGGACCGCATTGCTGACTTCATAGCAGCGTTCCATGCTGTGCTCGCCGTCGATCAGCACTTCAGGCTCGACGATCGGCACGATGCCTTCCTGCTGGCAGATGGCCGCGTAACGCGCCAGAACTTCCGCGTTCGCCTCGATTCCGAGCGGCGTCGGATTTTCGGCGGTGATCGCGTAGACCTCCCGCCACTTCGCGAAGCGCGCGCCGTAACCTTTGTATCCCTTGAGGCGCTCGTCCAGCCCATCGAGGCCCTGGGTGATCAAGTCGCCGCCCGCATTGGGAAGCGGCGTCGTCCCCTTGTCCACCTTGATCCCGGTCAAAACGCCCGCGCGCTTCAGAACTTCGGGCAAAGGGGTGCCGTCGTCGGCTTTTTGCGACAGCGTTTCCTCGAACAGGATGACGCCGCTCAAGTATTCCTCGACGCCGTGCGTCGTGAACAACAGCGTGCGATAGCTGCGACGCGTTTCCTCGGTCGACTCGATCCCGAGCGCCTTGAAGCGCTTGGCGATCGTTGGTTGACTTTCGTCGGCGGCGAGGATTCCGCGGCCGGGCCGCGTGAGCTCGAGAATCGTTGCGTGGAGCGTGCTGTCGGTGGCCATGTCCGATCCTTTGCGTGAACAAGCCCGGAGGGCGCCGGGCGACTTTCGCGAAACGGCAATTATCGCCGATCGGCTATGGCCTTCGCAGGGGAGACTTACGGTTCCGAGAACCGGCGAGTCGCGTCTTACTCCGAGCCGGGACGCGTTATTCCCTCATTCGACGATCTTTTCCGTTGCGGAATATCGATTCCGATCGAGGGGTATTGCATCGCAGACATTTCCATTTCCACGAAGGAGCATGCGATGCGACAGCGATTCGATCGACGGGATTTTCTGAAATTGATGGGCCTGGGCGGCGTTGTGTTTGCGTCGGCATTGCGTGGGGCGCAAGGGGCGACCGCCACCGGCGGAAAGAACGACGACTTCTATTTCGTCCAATTGTCGGATTCCCACTGGGGCTTTCAAGGCCCGCCGAACCCCGACGCCAAAGGCACGTTGAAGAAAGCGATCGCCGCGGTCAACAGCCTCGAGGAGCGCCCCGATTTCATCGTGTTCACCGGCGATCTCACGCACACGACCGATGATCCGAAGGAGCGGCGACGCCGGCTTTCGGAATTCCGCGACATCGTGAGTGCGCTCGACGTACGCGACATCCATTTCATGCCGGGCGAACACGACGCGTCGCTCGACAGCGCCGAGGCGTTCCGGGAATTTTTCGGCCCAACGCGCTATACGTTCGATCACAAGGACGTCCACTTCATCGCGCTCGACAACGTCTCCGATCCGCGTGCGCAGTTGGGTGACGAGCAGCTGCAATGGCTCGCTGCGGATCTCAAGCGGCAACCGAAGGACGCGAATATCGTCGTGCTGACGCATCGGCCGCTGTTCGACCTCTATCCGCAATGGGACTGGGCGACACGCGACGGCGCGAAAGCGATCGACTTGCTGATGCCGATGGACAACGTGACGGTGTTCTACGGCCACATCCATCAAGAGCATCACAAGATGACGGGCCATATCGCCCATCATGCCGCCAAGGGGCTGATGTTTCCGCTGCCCGTCGCCGGCTCGCAACCGCGCCGCGATCCGTTGCCCTGGGATCCCGCGCATCCCTATCAAGGTCTTGGCTTTCGCGACATCGAAGCCGAGGTTGGGGAACGGAAGTTCGAATTGAACGAGCTACCGGTGCAGAAAGGGTGAGTCGATGAATCCCGCGAGAAGACGCGTCACCACGGCAGTCGGCGGCATCGCGCTCGCCGTTGCGCTCGGCTTGCGCGCGGCCGAGCCCAAGGACAAGGTCATCAAGATCGCCGCGCGGCGATTCACTTTCACGCCGAACAAGTTGACGCTGAAAAAAGGTGTTCTTGTCGTGCTCGAGATCACGACCGCGGACGTACTGATGGGCTTCAACGCGCCCGATTTCGACACACGGGCCGACATCATTCCCGGCAAAATTGCGCGCGTTCGCTTGAACCCCGACAAAGTCGGGACGTTCACCTTCCTGTGCGATATCTTCTGCGGGTCGGGCCACGAGACGATGAGCGGCACGATCATAGTAACTGCCTGATACGAGCGCGGGCGAACCGGATAAATCCGTTCGCCCAACGCTATTTTTGTCCTGCCAACCGAGCGGCAAACGTCGACAACTCCGCCGCGTTCAAGTCCGACACGGCGAGCCAATCCATCCCGGATCCTGTCGCGTGGACAACGTTGAAGCCGCGCACGGTACGCAGCGGCGCCGGCAGCGCATGCGTCGTCGGCGGCCTCACGAACACATCGATCATGTGATCGCGATAGCGGTAGACGAGCGTCGCGACCGGCTGGTGATCCAGATAATCGATCCTGCCGCCGACGAGCGCGAAGCCTTCGCTTGCGAAATCGCGCACCGGCGGCGAGTAGTCGAGCCGCGCCGAAAGCCATGGCTTCACCGTATGCTGATCCGACGATGCGACGTCGATACGATGATTGCCGAGCGTCGCACGCACATGCGTGGTCACCGCCTCGACCGCGAGATCCTCGTTCGTACGCCAATCGAGAACGGCCGTGCCGAGAACCCATGCGACCACCGTCGCGGCGCACCCCGCCAGTGCGCCACCGGCCATCCAACGCCAGCGGTCGCCGCGTGCGCTCGTCGCGCTCGGCGTGGGACGCGCGAATTCGATCGATGCGAGCACGCGTTCGCGCAGCGCCGCGGGCGCTTTGTGGCGGGGCACCTCCGCGTGAATTCGCGCGCGCAAATCGACGAGCGCCTGGTGCCTGGTCGCGCAGTCGTGGCACAGACGAAGATGCTTGCGGATCGTATGGCCGCGCAGGCCATCGACTTCGCCGTCGGTGTACGCGGCAATCATCGCGGAGGCTTCGCTGCAATTCATCGTTCACTCCCGGAGACGGTCTCGGCGACTGCGTGCAGCGACGGCGAGCGCTGCAGCAGCGCACGAGCCCGCGCGAGGCGCGACATCACCGTTCCGATCGGAATGTCGGCCACACGCGCAATCTCTTTGTATGACAAGTCTTCGAGCTCGCGCAGCACCAGCACTTCGCGAAACTGCAACGGCAAAGCCGCCACGGCATCGGAGAGCGCTCGTGTCTGATCGTTGCGCAGCGCCGTCTGCTCGGGTGTGGCGGCATGGTCGATCGCCGTCTCGATTGCGCTGCCATCGTCCTGAACGATTTCCGCCGGCCGGTTACGGCCCAGCCAATCGTAGAAGGCGTGGCGAACGATTGTCAGGAACCACGCACGCGCGTCGGTGCCGTGCAACGAGCCCAGATATTTGAGGGCGCGCACACAGGCATCCTGGACGACGTCATCGGCGTCATGCGCATCGCGCGAAAGCCAACGCGCGAGGTTGTACGCGGCGTCGAGATGCGGCAGGACCAGCTCTTCGAAGCGACGGTCGATGGACAAATACGATCCCGGAGTCTCTGGTGCACCTTACCGCATGAACGCCAAGCTTATTCCCGGCGAATAAAACCGCGTGACGCCAGGCGCTCTATTTCACGATGGCGGGCGTCAATGCGATTGCGGTGCTGGATCCCGTCTCCGACAAGATCGTCGCCCAAATTCCAACCGGCGCGTCGCCCCGCATCGCCGGCTTTTTTCGCGGCGTGAGCGCGGGCACGGCGGTGGTCCAGGGTCCCGGCGAGCTGCAGCTCTTACCGTCACCTGGAGCAATGACGACGGCGCACCGCACGGTCTTGTCTATAACGACGGCGCCAAAGGGACC
>DASXPO010000012.1:0-13243 GCA_036493535.1 Casimicrobiaceae bacterium | reverse complement strand
CCTTCGTCGGCCGCGATGTCTTTCAGCACGGCCTTCAAACGCTCTTCGAACTCGCCGCGGTATTTCGCGCCGGCGAGGAGCGCCGCCATGTCGAGCGACAAGACACGCTTGTTCTTGAGCGTCTCGGGCACTTCGCCGTTGATGATTCGCTGCGCGAGACCTTCAACGATCGCGGTCTTGCCGACGCCCGGCTCGCCGATGAGAACGGGATTGTTCTTCGTGCGCCGTTGCAGGATCTGAATCGTGCGGCGGATTTCATCGTCGCGCCCGATGACCGGATCGAGCTTGCCGTCACGCGCGCGCTCGGTGAGGTCAATCGTATATTTCTTGAGCGCTTCACGCTGGCCTTCGGCTTCCTGCGAATCGACGCCGCCACCGCCGCGAACGGCCTCGATCGCCGACTCCAGCGCCTTGCGCGTCAGGCCGAAATCCTTGAGCAGGCGGCCGGCGGGACCTTTGTCGTCGGCAAGCGCGAGCAGGAACAGCTCACTGGCGATGAACTGGTCGCCGCGTTTCGTCGCTTCCTTGTCCGTCAGATTGAGGAGATTGTTGAGATCGCGCGAGACGCTGATTTCGCCACCGGTGCCTTCGACCTTCGGCAGCCGTTCGATTGCCTGCTTCAGCGCGGATTGCAGGCGCGGGGCGGCGACACCGGCGCGTGCTAGGAGCGAGGCGGTTCCGCCGTCCTCCTGGGCGAGAAGCGCGGCCAGTAAATGCTGCGGCTCGATGTAGCCGGCGTCGTGGCCGAGCGCCAGGCTCTGGGCGTCGGCCAGCGCCTGCTGGAATTTGGTCGTCAGTTTGTCGAAGCGCATGCGGATCCCCAATCAATGTCCGTAGTATGGGTATTTGCGGCAGCTTTTCAACGACATTTTCGAATTTCTCCGGGCGGATAGCGATTCCCGCATGCGGGAATCCGGGTGTGCGTCGCGATCAATCAGAAGCGCATGACGGACTTCTGATACGATCAAAATGGGGCCCGCATAACCTCTGGCACCTCTGCGATGTCCGACGATTCAGACCGCAATCCGTCGCCCCGACGTTCCGCCGGCCCGCTGCAGATCGCCTCCGCGGTGTTCTGGGGTTTCTTCGGCGTTCGCAAGCGGCGCAATCTCGAGAATGACGTGACGACGATCAAGCCGCATCACATCGTCGTCGCTGGCGTCATCGGCGCTGCGCTGTTCGTGCTGGTGCTAATCGTCATCGTCCGCGCGATCGTCGCGAACGCGCAATCAATGTAGCAGCGGCGCTGCCGCGTCAGTCGAACGCACGAGCTCGTCGTCGGTCGTGAGGCAATCGGGACACCAGCGCAGATAACGTCCGCGCGCATCGACGACGATGCCTAGCTGGCGCAAACCATCGGCGACTTCGACGGCCCGCGGATGCTCGACCACGACGAACGCGCCGCGATCATCGCGACCGCCATTCGCGTGCACGTCGTTGGCACCCAGCAATTCGATCAGTCGCCGTTGCAGCGCGAGTGAGTATTCGCGAAGCCGCGCGATGCCGATCGCCTTGGTGAAGACTTGCCCGGCGCGGGCCTGATAGAACGGCAAAACCGGCGGCGTGGACTCGAACCAGCCATCGCCCCCGGACGCAAAGCGCGGCGGATCGGGACGCGCGTAGGCGAATGGCGCTTCTTTCGCGAACCAGCCGGTGTCGAGCGTGCGCAAATTTGCGTCAAGGTGACGCGGATGAACATACAAAAAACAGGCGCCGGGACCGCCGCGCAAATATTTGTAGCTGCCGCCCACCGCGAAGTCGGCGTCGATCGACGAAATATCGACCGGAAAAACGCCGAGCGAATGGTAGACGTCCAGCATCAGCTTGCCACCGCCCGCATGCGTTGCTGCAACGACTTTGGCCAGATCGCGCAGTCGCTGACCGGTGTTGAAGATGACCTCCGACACGACGACGAGGTCGGTTCCTGCGCCGATTGCCACGACAATGTCGTCGCTGTCGAAATTCCCGTCGTCGCGCGCCTCGACCAAGTTCAATACAATCCGGCCGCGGTGCGCATACTCGCGCAAGATCACGTCGAGCGAGTCGAATTCGCCCCGCGTCGCGATGACGCGGGGCACGCGCTCGTAGGTATTGAGCACCGCACGTAATCCCTGGCCGGCGCTGGTTTTCGGAACGATCGAATCGGCTCGCTGCGCGCCGAGCAACGAGGCCAGTCGCGCGCGATAAGCATCGATCTCGACTCCCCAAGGATCCCATGCGCCGCCGAGCTCCGCGTACCAGTGCGAGAGCCCTTCTCGAACGTCATCCTCGGTCGCATTGAGTGGACGGCCGAGTGAATGGTTCGCGAGGTAGATCCGGTCCCCGTACAAAAGCTTGTGGCGTGAGAACAGCGGCGCCACGTGGCGCTCTAGCGCGCTCTCCGTCAACGGACCTGCGCCGAGTGCGGCAATCGCCGACTCGATGCGCTCAATGCTCGTTGCCTGACTGCTCATCCCGCAGTCGAGCCAGTGCCGATTTCAGTACGCACGTCGATCAACTCGGGGAAGAAGACATGGTCGAGCGCACGCTTCAGGAAGGCGACGCCCGACGACCCGCCGGTGCCGGTCTTGTGACCGATGATCCGCTCGACGGTCTTCATGTGGCGAAAGCGCCAGAGCTGGAACGCCTCTTCGACATCGACCAGCTTTTCGCACATGTCGTACGCGTCCCACCAACGGCGCGGATCGGCGTAAATGGTCTTGAATACCGGTACGAGGTCGCGATGCCGGACATACGGCAGCGTGAAATCGCGTTCGAGGCACGAACGAGGGACCGGCAAGCCGCGTCTGGCGAGAAGGCGCAGAAATTCGTCGTACAGCGACGGCGACGTGAGCAGCGCCTCGAGCTCCGCAAATGTCGCGGCGTCGTGTCGAAACACGTCGAGTATCGCAGCGTTCTTGTTGCCGAGCAGAAATTCGATCGCCCGATACTGAGCCGATTGAAAGCCGGACGACGCACCGAGCACCGGTCGAAAGCCTTCATACTCGGATGGCGTCAGCGTTTCGAGGACGGCCCATTGCTCGAACAACTGTTTCTGGATCAGCTTGACGCGCGCCAGGATCTTGAAGTTCGGCTCGAGCGCATCGGCGCGCACGTGGTCGCGCGCAGCCTTGAGCTCGTGGATCATCAACTTCATCCACAGCTCGGCGACTTGATGCTGGATGATGAACAGCATCTCGTCATGCCGCCCCGGGCCGCCCGCAACCGCCGACAGCGGCTGTTGCGCCGAGAGCAGGCGCTCGAGCTGCAAGTATCCGCCGTAAGTCAGGCGGTCACGAAGATCCGTGACGATGCCTGGTTCGAGCGGTGGGGTCGGATGCTCTGAGCTCATGCCAGTGTTCCCGAGTCGAGTATAGCGCTCGCTCGTCGATTTTTCGCCGAGGCTGCATGCGAGAATCATGATCGTGACGAAATCGAGATCCACGTCCGTGCAGTCGCATGCTGCCGGTCCCTCGGCCGAGATGATGGATACGCGCGAAGTCGCCGCGTATCTGCGCTTGAAGGAGCGCCGCGTCTACGATCTTGCGCGCCGCCACGCCATTCCGCACGTGCGCGCCACCGGCAAGCTTCTTTTCCCGCGGCGACAGATCGATGCGTGGCTCGCGGCGAAATCGGGCGCCACGGCCCACGTCCAGCGGCCGGCGATCATTGCGGGCAGTCACGATCCGCTCCTCGAATGGGCGGCACGCGCGTCGGCGAGCGGACTCGCGGTGCTCGCCTGCGGCAGCCGGGCGGGCATCGAACGCCTGGCGCAAGGCAACGCCACCGTTGCCGCGATCCATTGGCGCGACGAGGCGAGCGGCGAGGACAATGTTCCGCTCGTGCGCGCAGCTCTTTCCGGCGCGGACGTCGTCGTGCTCGAATGGGCGCGCCGCACGCAAGGGCTGCTGCTCGCACCCGGCAATCCGCTGCGGATCCGCAAGCTCGCGGATCTCCGAAGCAAACGCGCGCGCGTCGCACCGCGTCAAGCGGATGCGGGAAGCTGTCGGTTGCTCGAATATCTGTTGCGAAGGGCTCGCGTTCCCATCGACGAAATCGCGTGGTTGTCGCGCGCCGCGCATGCGGAAACCGATCTCGCCGCGGCGATCGCCGAAGGGCGGGCCGATGCGGGTCTCGGCATCGAAGCGGCGGCGCACGCCCAGGGCCTCGCGTTCATTCCGCTCGCCGTCGAGCGCATGGACCTGGTGATGCATCGCCGCGACGCATTCGAAGCCCCTCTTCAGGCATTGCTCGCATTCGCGCACTCGCCGGATTTCGTCGCGCAAGCACAATTGTTGACCGGATATGATCTTGCGAATGTCGGCCGAGTCGTGTTCAATGCTTGAGCCGCGCCTTTAATCCTTTACTCGCTCACGAACACGCGACGATTGCCGCCGGCGTCGATGCTGCGCACCCGAACGCGATAGAGCTTAGCCACATTTTCAGCGGTCAGTGCCCGTTCGACTAAGTCGAGCGCGAGAGGCCGGCCGTCGGCCAGCAGCAGCGCGCGATCGGCGTGCGCCAGGGCCTGATCGGGTTCGTGCGTCGAGAACACGATCGACAATCCGCTGCCGCGAAGCCGGTCGATTTCGGCGAGCACGCGGGCGCGATTGCCGAAATCGAGACTTGCGGTCGGCTCGTCGAGGACCAGAATGGGCGCTTGTTGCGCAAGCGCACGCGCGACCCATACAAGTTGACGCTCCCCGCCCGAGAGCTCCGTGACCGGTCGAGCGGCAAGCGACTCGATCCCAAGGCGTGTCAGCGTCTCGCGCGCGACAGAGCGGTCGACCGCGCTTGGACGCGCGAACGTCGACAGATGCGAGACTCGGCCCATCAGCACCGCCTCTTCAGCGCTGAATCCGAATGTGGACGCGTGCTGCTGCGGCACGTACGCGAGGCGGCGCGCGCGTTCATGCGGCGCGAGCGCCGCAATGGCATCACCGCCGATGCGAATGTCGCCGGCTTGCGGCGGCAGCAGTCCGAGCAACGTGCGAAACAACGTCGTTTTCCCGGCGCCGTTTCCGCCCAGCACCGCCAGCGTTTCGCCTTTTGCGAGCGCGAACGTGATCCCGGCCCCGACCCGACGAGCGCCGAAGCCAAACGCAAGATCGCGCACGTCGAGCATCGATCGCCTATTGGAAGACCCGTCGCGACCGGGCAAGCAGCGCGATGAACACGGGCGTGCCGACGACGGCAGTCAGAATGCCGGGCGGCACTTCGATCGGCGCAATCGTTCGCGCGATCGTATCGATCGCCAGCAGGAACGCGGCGCCGAAGATCGCCGCGACGGGCAGCAGCCGCGAGAATTCGGGCCCGACGAGAAGGCGCGCCATGTGCGGAACGACCAATCCGATCCACCCAATGATGCCGGCAACGGCGACGCTCGCCGCGGTCGCGAGCGTTGCCGCGGCGATGACCACCGCGCGCAGCATGGTCGTATGAACGCCGAGTGCGCGCGCCTCGTCATCGGGCAACGCCAGCAGATTGATTCGCCACGCGAGCGCAAAGAGCACGATGAGCGCGACGACGACGGCGGGGATCAGACTCCAGAACTCATGCGACGATGCGGCGGCAAAACTGCCCATCAGCCAAAACGTGATCGCCGGCAATTGATTGTAGGGGTCGGCTAAGTATTTGATGAGCGAGATCGCCGCGCCGAGCAAGCTCGCGACGACGACACCGGTCAGGATCAGCGTGACGAGCGGCTCATGCGCCGTCAAGCGCGAGGCGATCAGCATCACGACCGCAACGGCCGCAAGTCCGCCTGCGAATGCCGCCAATTCGATCGCGATAAATCCGGCACTCAGAAAAATTCCCAACACCGCCCCCAGTGCAGCGCCGGAGGACACGCCGAGCGTGTCCGGCGCGACCAATGGATTGCGGAACAGATGTTGATACGCCGTGCCGGCCGCGGCAAGCGCGGCGCCGACCAGCGCAGCAACGGCGACCCGCGGCATCCGAATCTGCCAGACGACCGCATCGGCGGTGCCGGTTCCCTCGCCGCCGAAGAGCCGCCGCCCGACAATACGCGCGATCTCCCCCGGTGCAATCGGATAATGACCGGATCCCAACGCCACGACGACGAGAAGCAGAAGCACGGCGCTCGCGCCGGCGAGCACGATCGACGTGCGCCGCGCCGTCGTCACCTCGAAAGACCTGCAGTCTCCAGCAAAGCGCGCACCTGCGTTTCCGTGGGCCCGCGATGATAATACAAGCGATGAAACGCCGCGATGCGTGGACCGAGCGGTTCCGGGAACAGCTTCGGATGTAGGACGCGGACGAGCCATTGCACGCCGAGCAGGCGATTGAGTGACGGCGGCGCATCGAACCAACCGAATGGAACGTCGGGCACGACGTAGAGGCGCTTGTTGCGAACCGCCGGTAGGTCCCGGGCGGCGGCGGCGATTGCGGTCCACCGGTCAATTGCAACGCTTTCGCGGACAAGCCCGCGAACGCCCCGGGCCTTTGCAAATCGGCCTTTCGAAATACTTCCCATGCGTAGTCGCCCGAAGGGATCGGCTTTGGGCGTGGATGTGCCGAGCCTGATGCCGGGGTCGAGCATGGTGGCAAGCACTGTTTCCGACGTTACCTTGACCGACGGTAAGGCGAGAATGCACATGCGGTTGCGTGCGAATCGTGCGACATGCGACGTCCAATCGGTCGCAGCCAGCGATTGCGGATGCTCCATGTTGGCGCTGGCAAATACGTCGGCGCGTTCTTTCTTTTCGATGCGATCGCGCAGCAAGCCCGAGGCGCCGAACGTCAGGATCACGGTATCGCCGGATTCGCGTTCGAATACTCGCGCAATGTCGGTCAGCGGCGCGCGCAAGCTGCCGGCGGCAAACACGACGATTTCAGCTGCATTGGCCATTGTCGCAACGGCTCCGACCATCGCCCGAGCGCGACACGCGGTGCGCTCACCGAATCGCCTCTCACGAGTCCGTGCTGGCGTTCGGGAAGAACAATTGCTGACCGTCGATTTTGTACGCGGCGATCGTGTCCTGCCCCTTGCGCGAAGTCACCCAATCGACGAATTGCTGCCCGAGGTCTCGCTTGACGTTCGGATGCTTGGCCGGATTAACCAGCATCACGCCGTACTGGTTGAACAATCGCTTGTCGCCTTCGACGAGAATCGCGAGATCGCCGCGATTCTTGAACGACAGCCACGTGCCCCGATCCGCGAGAATGTACGCGTTCATCGAGGATGCCGTGTTGAGCGCGGGTCCCATCCCCGAGCCGGTGTCGCGATACCACGGTCCCTTCGCTTTGTCGATGTCGATGCCGGCCTCCTTCCAATAGCGGAGCTCCGCTGCGTGGGTGCCGCTGCGATCGCCGCGCGATACGAACGGCGCCTTGGCCGCGTCGATTTTTTTCAACGCGGCAAGAATGTCCTTGCCGCCGCCGATCATCGCAGGATCTTGTTTCGGGCCGATCAACACGAAATCGTTGTACATGACGGGGTAACGCTTCACGCCCTCGCGTTCGGCGATGAATTTATCCTCGGCGGCCCGATCGTGGACAAAAACGACATCCGCATCGCCGCGGCGGCCGATGTCGAGCGCCTGCCCCGTACCCACGGCAACGACACGGACCTTGATGCCGGTGTCCTTCTCGAATGCCGGCAACAAATGCGAGAACAAGCCGGATTGCTCGGTCGAAGTCGTGGAGGCGACCAGGATGAATTTCTCCTGCGCGCGTGCGAGCGGCAGCGCGCACAGCGCCGCGAATGCCATCGATACAAGGACCATGCTGCGGCGATTCATAAGCGCTCTCCTTCGAGATAGGCAGCCGCTTCGGCGGACTGCGGTAAATGAAAAAATCGCTCGGCGGATTGACGTTCGGCGATGCGTCCGCCGTACAAGAACACGATGTCATCGGCGAGGCGCTTTGCCTGCGCGAGATTGTGCGTCGTCATCACGATCGTCGTGCCGCGCGCATGAATATCGGCGACAATCTGCTCGACGGCACGTGTCGCGGCGGGATCGAGGCTCGCGGTCGGCTCGTCCAGAAACAGCACCTCGGGGTCGAGCGCCCACGCCCGCGCCAGCGCGAGCCGTTGCTGCTCGCCGCCCGATAACACGCGCGCGGAACGCTTGGCCACTTCGGCCAAGCCGACGTGGGTCAGCACTTCAAAAATGCGCCGGTCCGCGTCGCCGCCCTTGATGTGCGCGAGTGTCAACGCATAACGCAAATTGGCCTCCGCAGAACGGCGCAACAGCACGGGCCGCTGGAACACCATCGCCTGCTCCGCGGGTCGCGTGCGTGCTCCATTCCATGTGACGTTTCCTTCGGTCGGTTTGATCAATCCGTGAAGAATTCGCAGTAGCGTGCTCTTGCCGGAGCCGTTCGGTCCCAGAATCACCGTGCGTCCGCCGCGTGTGATCGTCAAGTCGACGGCGGCGAGAATCGTCGTCGCGCCGCGTACGAACGACACTCCGCGCGCGACGATCGGCAACCCGCCGGCCGACCGTCGATCAGCCGAAATGGGTCCGGGACCAGGCTCGCGTCGCATGGGCAGCGAAATTAAGCAGCATGACAAGTGCGATCAGCACGAGGCCGAGGCCGAGTGCGAGCGGCAGATCGCCTTTGCTCGTCTCGAGCGCGATCGTCGTCGTCATGACGCGCGTGACCCCATCGATGTTGCCGCCGACGATCATCACCGCACCGACCTCGGCGATCGCGCGCCCGAAGCCGGCCAGCAGGACCGTCGCAAGCGAATAGCGCGTATCCCACAACAGCGTCATCGCGCTTCCCATCGTTCTTGCGCCGAGCGATGTGAGTTGCTCGCGATATTCGGACCACGCATCCTCGACGATCTGGCGCGAGAGCGCGGCCAGGATCGGCACGATCAGGATCGTCTGCGCAATGACCATCGCCTTCGGCGTGAACAGGATGCCGAAGCCGCCGAGCGGTCCGGCGCGCGATAGCATCAGATACACGAACAATCCGACGACGACGGGCGGAAGTCCCATCAAGGCATTCAAAACGGCAATCACGATGCCGCGGCCGGGAAAACGAGCGACGGCAACGGCAGCTCCGAGCGGGAGCCCGACGCACGCCGCGAGCGTCGTCGCGATGAGACTTACGGCAAGCGACAGCTCGACGATGTGAACGAGCTCGGCGTCGAAGCCTGCAATCAGGCGCAACGCGAGCGCGATACTGTCGGAAATCGTCTGCATAGGGCCGTCCACTGCAAATTGTGCAGCGGGACTGCATTTTTATGCAATCCGTGCTTAACACGGGGCGCCGCCAGGGGAGTCGTCCGTCGGGTCAGCCCAGCTGGCGCAAAATGGCAAGCGGCGGCTGCCGGACGGTGGAGCGCGTCCCGAGCCAGCCGGCAATGGTGACCGCGATCGCGCCCCCGACAATCCCGTAGACCCACAAGATCGGATTGGAAGCGAACGGAATATTGAAGACGCGATCGGCGAGCACATAGCCGATCGCCGTCGCGCCGGCCGCGGCAACGAGCCCCGCAATCGCGCCGAGCAGCAGAAATTCGGCGATCTGCGCACCCTGCAACTGGCGCTGCGATGCCCCGAGCGTTCGCAAGACGGCCGCGTCGTATTTACGCTCGTCCTGCGTCGAGGCGATCGCCGCCTGCAAAACGAGCAGTCCACCGGCCAGTGTGAATAAAAACACGAATTCGATCGCGCGCGCCACGCGTTCCATGATCGACTGCACTTGACGCAAGATCTCGCCGACGTCGATCGCGAGGATATTCGGGAATTTCTGGACCAACGACGACAGCCAGCCGCCGGTGCCCTCAGGAGCCCGAAATGCGCCGATGTAGGTCGTCGGCATGTCGTCGAGCGTACCCGGCGGAAACAACGCAAAGAAATTCACGCGAAAGCTGTCCCAGTCGACTTTCCGGAGGCTCGTCACCTTCGCCGTGACGCGATTGCCGCCGACGTCGAAGGTCAGCGCGTCGCCGAGTTTCACGCCGAGCGTCTGCGCGATGCCATCCTCGAGCGACATGCCGGCGTCGACGCCCCGCGCAGCCGACGACCAAAAATTGCCCGCCACGACGCGATTGCCGCTCGGCAGTGCATCGGTCCACGACAAATTGAACTCGCGCTCGGCGAGCCGGCGAGCGCGCGTGTCGGCGTAGCGCGTGGTATCGAGCTTTTCGCCGTTCAACTCGATCAAGCGGCCGCGGACCATCGGCCGAAACGTGGTGTCGCGTTTGATCGCGCCATTCAGCATCGCGCGCACATCGTCGACTTGATCGGGCAGCACGTTGATGAGGAATTGGTCGGGCGCATCGGGCGGCAGCGTCGCGCGCCAGTTGCGCATCAAATCCCCGCGCACGACGGTCAACAGCAGCAACGCCATCAAGCCCAGCGCCAACGCTCCGATTTGGAGGCTCGATGCCAGCGCGCGCCGGCGCAAATTTGCAAGGCCATAACGCCACGACACGCCGCGTTGCGGCAGCCGTTTCAGTACGGCGATCAGCAATCGCGCAATCACGGTCGACGCAATGATCAAGCCGGCGACTCCGCCGACCATCACGGCGCCGGCCTGCGCTTCCCGCGCCTGCCATGCGATCAGCACGGCGATCGTCGCAATGCCGGTCAAGTACGCGAGCACGCCGCCTGCCCGCGGACGCGGCAAATCGCGGCGCAAGACACGAAGCGGCGGCACTTTCGCCAATGCGACAAGCGGCGGCACCGCGAAGCCCAGCAGCAATAGCATGCCGGTAACAAATGCTGCCGCTGCCGGTGCGGCCGTGGGCGTCGGCAGGCCGCCGGCAAAGGCCGCGGACAATAAGATCACGAGCATCTGCTGTCCGGCGAGCGCGACGACGAGCCCCGCGACGCAAGCGAGCGCACCCAGCACGACGAATTGAGCGATGAACAGCACCAGGGTTTTCGCGACCGAGGCGCCGAAGCAACGCAGCATTGCGGCGGCATCGAGATGGCGACGCAAATACCGCGACGCGGCTAGCGCGATCGCGACTGCGGCAAGCAACACCGCGACCAGCGAGGCAAGCCCGAGGAATTTTTCGGCGCGCTCGAGCGTTTGGCGAATTTCAGGACGCAAGTCACGAACCGTCTCGACGCGCTGTCCGGCGGTGAGTTGACCCGTCAACCAGTTGCGATAGCCGTCGAGCGCGCGTCCATCACGATCGGCGATCAACAAACGCCATGTCGCGCGGTTGCCGGGTTGCAGCAAGTTAGTCGCGGCAACATCCTCGCGATTGAGCAACAGCTTCGGTCCGAGCGCAAACGACAATCCCGCGATCTCGGGGTCCTGCAAGAAAATCGATCCGACGGTGAGCACGGCTTCGCCGACCGCGATCTTTGAACCGGACGTTGCACCGAGGCGTTCGGCGAGGCGTGCATCGATCCACACTTCGCCGCGCTTCGGAATGCCGGTGACAGGACGACCCTCCGGCAATTGCGGGTCGGGCAGCGTGACGGCGCCGCGCAATGGATAACCGTCGGCAACGGCTTTGACGTCGGCGAGCACCGGCGCTCCCGGGCTCGCGCCCGACTTCTGCACCATGCTGTTGAAGCGGATCACCGGCGAAGTGGCGAGGCCCCGCTGCTCGGCTTCGTTGACGAAAGCGTCGGGCAACGGACGGTCGCCCGAAATCATTAGATCGGCGCCGAGCAAGAGATTCGCCTGCTGCGACAAACCGAGCTTCACGCGATCGGCGAAGAAGCCGACGGTGCCCACGCTCGCCACCGCCAACACGAGTGCGGCGACCAAGACGCGAAGCTCGCCGGCGCGCCAATCGCGCGCAAGCAGGCGTAGTGCAAGCCGAAGCGTAGTCAAACGGCCGCCACGGCGCGTTCGTCGCCGACCAGCCGTCCGGCCGACAACGACAAGCGGCGCGCGCAACGTGATGCGAGATGGGTATCGTGCGTGACGAGAACGAGCGTCGTGCCGTGTTCGCGATTGAGACGAAACATCAGCTCGGCAATTTCGATACCCGTTGCGCCGTCCAGGTTGCCGGTCGGCTCATCGGCCATCAGCAACTTCGGCTCTCCCACGAACGCACGCGCGATCGCTACCCGTTGTTGCTCTCCGCCCGACAGTTGGCGCGGATAGTGGCCCGTACGTTTGCCGAGACCGACGCGATCGAGCCAAGTGTGTGCGCGCGCCAATGGCTCGTCGGCATTGGCGAGCTCGAGCGGCAGCATGACGTTCTCGAGCGCGGTCAACGCCGGCAACAATTGGAACGACTGGAAAACAAAGCCCAATAACCGCGCACGCAAGGCTGCGCGTGCGTCCTCGTCGAGCGACGAAAGCCTCGTTCCATCGATGATGACTTCACCCGCCGTGGGTCGGTCGAGCCCCGCCAGAAGGCCCAGCAGCGTCGTCTTGCCCGAGCCCGATGCACCGACGATGGCGACCGCCGCACCGGGATCGACGTCGAAGCTGACGTTGTCCAGGATCGACAACGGTTCATCGCCGCTTTGGACTATCTTGGTCAGACCTTCGGCGCGAATGAGCGGCTGCATCGTTGGAGCGTTTGTGGCGTGCACCGCGGACGCGTTCACCGGTCGCGGCGAATGTAGAGGAACCGAGGCGGACCCCGACCTTCGAAATGGCAAAGGATTGTACGTTACCGGCGCGCAGGCATCGTGCACGCTAGAATCGATCTTCGATATCTCCCGGCTCCCGCATGTTGCAACGTCTCCGACTGTTCGCCTCGATCATCACGGCCGCATTGGCAATCGGCGCAGCGCCGTTGCGGGCGGCCGAAGCGCCCGTACTGCTCGTCGTCGGCGATTCCATCTCGGCGGGCTTCGGTCTCGCTTCAGCTGAAGGTTGGGTCAATCTGCTCGTTGCCAAGGTCAAGGCGGAAGGATTCGGCTATCGGGTTGTCAACGCGTCGATCTCGGGCGATACGACCGCCGGCGGTCGCGCGCGACTGCCCGCGCTTTTGAAGCAGCATCATCCGGCGATTGTCGTCATCGAGCTCGGCGGGAATGACGCATTGCGCGGCGGCGATCTCGCGACGACGCGCACGAATCTCGACGCGATGGTCTCGAGCGCGCAGTCGGCAGGCGCAAAAGTGTTGATCGTCGGCATGCAGCTGCCGCCGAATTACGGCGCAGCGTACGTCCGCGAATTCAACGCGCTGTTCGGCGAGGTTGCGAAGAATCATAAGACCGCGATCGTGCCGTTCGTGTTCAACGGCTTCGGCGACGACCTGTCGCAGTTCCAGGCGGATCGCGTGCACCCGACCGCGGCCGCGCAGTCGCGCATTCTGGCGAACGTCTGGCCGGCGCTGAAACCTTTGCTGCATTCATGA
>DASXPO010000011.1:0-4261 GCA_036493535.1 Casimicrobiaceae bacterium | reverse complement strand
CGGGTTTGACAAATTCGAGCTGCTCGTCGGATAGCCAAGCGTCCTCTTCACGCGAGCCGGGAAATCGGTGGGATGTAGACATTCGCTCCTCCAGTCATGCCGTTACAGCGGCCGAGTGAGCGTACGTATCGACGTAAGGTGATGTCTGTCGGACAAACGCCGATATGACGCGCGCAGATCTGCACGCGAACAGGTTTCACAAAATTTCGACAACAGCGCGACAAAATCGCCTTGTTGCAGTCGCGTCAGATTCTCCTAAGGACTCGTTCGCGCCGTGGCGCGGATCAAATACCGAACGGCACGACGCGCACGCCGAACAGCACGCGATGCAGCGTCATCAAGATCAGCGCGACGACGATGCCGGCGACGAAGGCGATGACATCGGCGCGCAGGCGTGGCTCGGCCGTCTTCGCCGCGTGCCGCTGGATGGCTGAAAAGAGATCGACGATCGCGTAGACGATAAAACTGCCGAATAGCACGGTCCCCCGTACGTCGCCGTTGGCGAGCAAATGGACAATCGACCAGATGAGCAAGCCAATCAACATCGGATGTTTCAGCGTTTGACGCAGATGCCCGGGCATGTTGGCGGCGGCAAAGAGAATGAAGGCAACCGTCATCGCGTAGGGTGCGACGGCGATCGCTGCCGGCTGTGGAGGAAATAGCTGCGCGCCGCGTTGCGCCATCGCGTATCCGGCGATGATCAACGCGAGTCCCGCGAACGACACGAGCGAGAACAAGCCTTTGTAGCGGCTCTCACCCCAGCGCGCCACAAGATTGCCCCGAAATGCGGGGACGGTCGGCAGCAGGTGAACGCCCAGGAACAAAACGAGTCCTGCGATCAGCGTCGTCATGTGAATGGAGCGTAGCGCACAATGCCGGCCACCCACAACGGTCTCGGCACCGGCGCGCCGGCGGCTTCAGCTAAGATTCCGCCGTTTGCCCGCACCGGCAGTCCCTATTCAGGCCATGGACGCAAAGAGCTTCACCACCGAGCTCGATACGCACCGCCGCTATTTGTTGCGCGTCGCGCAGCTCCAGCTTCGCGATCCCGACCTTGCGGAGGACGTCGTGCAGGAAACACTGCTCGCCGCCCTTTCCGCCCAGTCGGGATTCACCGGCAAATCGAGCCTGAAGACCTGGCTGACCGGCATTCTCAAGCACAAGATCATCGACGCCATACGACAGAAGCAGCGGCGTCCCATCATCGAAGCATCGTTCGACGACGAAACGGACCTCGACGACTTCGATCCGTTGTTCAAGGACAACGGAGGGTGGGTGGCGCCGCCCGCCGACTGGGGGGACCCTGAAAACGCCCTCGCGCGAAGCCAATTCTTCGACGTCATGCAGATCTGCCTCGAAAAGCTGCCGCCGAACACGGCGCGCGTGTTCATGATGCGCGAGGTCATGGAGCTTGAATCCGACGAAATTTGTAAGGAACTGACGATTACCGCGAATAACCTATGGGTCATCCTGTATCGGGCCCGGATGGCATTGCGGGAATGTCTGGAGCAGAACTGGTTCGCGGGCCAGGGGCGCGGTTAGCTCGAGCGTGTCCGCGCAAAGATTCGCGAGCCGAAATGAGATCGATTAGCTGGTTATTGGGACATTGGTTGTCATGCAAAGAAGCGACTCGAGTCGTTTCCCGAGCACAGGATCGGTCGCTGTCTTCGTTCGAGCGCTGGAAACTCAAGATGCACCTCGCGGTCTGTGCGAAGTGCACGCGATTCGAGCAGCAGATGCGGGTGATTCGTGAGGCGCTTCGCCGCTATCGGTTGTGACCGCGGCGATGGCAGGAAAAGCATTCTGATGGAAGTCACTGTTAACGGCAGCGCTCGCGTCGTCGATGCGTCGAGCGTCGACGTCGCGGCGTTGATTCGTCTGCTTGGGCTCGAGGGCAAGCGGATCGCCGTCGAGCGCAACGGCGAGATCGTGCCCAAAAGCCGCTACGCGGAAACACGGGTGAGCGCAGGCGATAAGCTCGAAATCGTTGCCGCGGTCGGCGGCGGGTAGCATGCGGCCTCCACATCGACCGCTGCTCGCGGCGCGGGCGTAAAATCGCTGCATGAATGCACCCACCGATCCCATCGCACTCGCCGACCCTTTGATCGTCGCCGGCCGCGCCTATCGATCGCGGCTGTTGATCGGCACGGGCAAATATCGCGACTTCGACCAGACGCGCGCCGCGATCGTCGCCGCGGGCGCCGAAATCGTCACCGTCGCGATTCGTCGAACCAACATCGGCCAGGATCAGAGCGCCCCGTCGCTTCTCGACGTGCTACCGCCGTCCGAGTTCACCTATCTGCCGAACAGCGCCGGCTGCTACACCGCCGATGAAGCGGTGCGAACGTTGAGGCTCGGGCGAGAACTGCTCGACGGCCACGCGCTCGTCAAGCTCGAAGTGCTGGGCGATGCCAACACGCTTTTCCCGAACGTTCGCGAGACGCTCAAGGCCGCCGAACGTCTGATTGCCGATGGATTCCAGGTCATGGTCTACACGTCCGATGACCCGATCGCCGCGCGCGAACTGGAGCAGATCGGCTGCGTCGCCATCATGCCGCTTGCGTCGTTGATCGGCTCCGGCATGGGCATTCTGAATCCCTGGAACTTGCGGCTCATCATCGAAGCGGCGAAAGTGCCGGTGCTGGTCGATGCAGGCGTCGGCACGGCGTCGGACGCGGCGATCGCGATGGAATTGGGTTGCGCCGGCGTGCTCATGAACACCGCGGTCGCCAAAGCGCAGGACCCGGTGCGGATGGCGCGCGCGATGCGCCTCGCGATCGAAGCAGGGCGCGAGGCGTTTCTGGCGGGTCGCGTCCCGCGGCAACTGTACGCCGCGACACCGTCTTCTCCGACGGCGGGACTCATCGGCTAACCGTTGCCGGTGAACCGCCCAGTCGTTCTCCTGCTGCGCGCAGCTCTTGCGTGTGCCGCGCTCATGGGCGCGTCGCTGGTGCATGCCATTTCGCTCCCGCCGACCCAAATTGCCGAGGTCTGCGCCAACGCCGAGGATCAGGCCCATTGCGGACGGTTGATCGAAGACGTGCAGCTGAAGCGCTTGCCGGGATTGGCCGTGCGCGATGGTGACGATCTCAAAATCTCGCTCTTTCCGTCGGGCACGACGACGTTTCGCGACAGTGTCGCATTGAGCGGAGCGAAATCGTTCACGCTTTGGGACTACTTCGATCGCATCAATGCCGTGGTGCTGTTTACGACGGACGGCGATCGAACCGGCTTTCTGCTGCTTCAGCGAGCCAACGGCAAGCAGTACCGGATGGCCTCCGAGCCGGTGTTGTCGCCCGATCGCCAGCGTGTCGTCACCGTCGATATCTGCGCGAAGATTTGCGATGGCGAAATCGCGGTCTGGCGCGTGACGCGCGACGATATCATCAAGGAGCTTGTCTGGAAGCCGCAAGCGACCTGGACCGATGCGAGCGCGATCTGGATCGACGTCGACAGGATTCGCCTCGAGTACACGATGGGCGACGAGCATCGCAAGCAGGATCTGCGCTTGAACGATGCCGTATGGACGCGCGCTCGGCCATGATCGTCACGGCCGACGCAATGGCAGTCGATTCAGCGGACGAAAAACCCCGCCGGCCGATCCGCAGCTACGTACTGCGCCAAGGCCGCCTATCGCCGGCGCAACGCCGCGCATGCGACGATCTGTTTCCGCGCTTCGGCGTCCCGTTCGCGACGCTCCCCGTCGATTGGGCGCAGGCCTTCGGTCGTGCCGCGCCCCTCGTTCTGGAGATCGGCTTCGGCATGGGCGAGACGACCGCCGCGATTGCGCAGGCGCATCGCGATGTCGACTTCGTCGCCGTCGACGTGCATTTGCCGGGCGTCGGCTCGCTCTTGAACCGCATCGAGGCGCTCGATCTCGCGAACGTGCGTATCGTTCGCCACGATGCAGTCGAGGTCGTCAACACGATGATCGCACCCGCGTCGCTCGCCGCGGCTCATGTCTTCTTTCCCGATCCGTGGCCCAAGAAAAGGCACCACAAACGCCGCTTGCTGAAACCGGCGTTCATTCATACGCTGGCGGAGCGGCTGGCGCCGCGCGGCTACCTTCATGTTGCGACGGACTGGCAAGACTACGCCGACGCCGTATTGGCAACGCTCGCTTCGGAGGGGCTGCTCGCCAACACGGCCGACGGCTATGCGGCGCGCCCCCAATGGCGTCCGCTGACCAAGTTCGAGGCGCGCGGACAGAAGCTCGGTCACGAGGTCTTAGATTTGATCTTCACGCGCCGATAGGGGCTAG
>DASXPO010000010.1:0-7867 GCA_036493535.1 Casimicrobiaceae bacterium | reverse complement strand
TGACGCGCATCGGCGAGCTCGTGCGCGAGAAGAAGCTCGAAGGCATCTCGGATCTTCGCGACGAGTCCGACAAGTCCGGCATGCGCGTCGTGATCGAGCTCAAACGCGGCGAAGTGCCGGACATCATCACGAACAACCTGTTCAAGCTGACGCAGCTGCAGGACAGCTTCGGCATGAACATGGTCGCGCTGGTCGACGGTCAGCCGCGGCTTCTCAATCTCAAGCAGTTCATCGAGTTCTTCCTGCAGCATCGGCGCGAAGTCGTTGTCCGGCGGACGCGGTTCGATCTCGCCAAGGCGCGCGAACGCGGCCACGTTCTGGAAGGCCTCGCCGTTGCGCTGTCGAACGTCGACGAAATCATCGCGCTGATCAAGGCATCGGCGACGCCGGCCGAGGCAAAAGCGGCGTTGATGGCGAAACCATGGCGATCGGGCGTCGTCGAAGAAATGTTGACGCGGGCTCTGGCCGACGCGTCGCGGCCCGAGGGCCTTCTACCGGAATACGGTTGGCAGAGGTCCGGCTATCGGTTGTCCGATGGCCAGGCGCAGGCGATCCTCGATCTGCGCTTGCAGCGGTTGACGGGGCTCGAGCAGGAAAAGGTCACGACCGAGTATCGCGAAGTGATGGAGCTCATCGCGGATTTACTGGACATCCTCGCGAAGCCGGGTCGCGTGACGCAGATCGTGCACGACGAGTTGAAGGCGATTCGCGATCAATTCGGCGACCAGCGCCGCTCCGAGATCATCGCCCAAGGCGTCGATCTCGCGATCGAGGATTTGATCGCGCCCGAGGACATGGTCGTGACGATGTCGCACGGCGGTTACATGAAGTCGCAACCGGTCGGCGAATACCGCGCGCAGCGCCGGGGCGGGCGCGGCAAGCAGGCGACGGCGACCAAGGAAGACGATTTCGTCGATCGGATGTTCATCGCGAACACGCACGACTACATCCTGTGCTTTTCGAATCGGGGCCGTGTTTACTGGCTCAAGGTCTACAACGTTCCGCAAGGCTCTCGCGCATCGCGCGGCAAGCCGATCGTCAATCTCGTGCCGTTGATCGAGAACGAGAAAATTACCGCAATCCTGCCCGTCAAGGAATGGAATCACGGGCAGTTCGTATTCATGGCGACCGCGAACGGCACCGTGAAGAAGACGCCGCTTTCCGATTTCTCGCGGCCCAGGCCGTCGGGCATCATCGCCGTCGATCTGGACGATGGCGACCGTCTGATCGGCGTCGCGTTGACCGACGGCAAGCACGACGTCATGCTATTCAGCTCCGGCGGCAAGGCGGTGCGCTTCGACGAGAACGACGTCCGGCCGATGGGCCGCGGCGCTCACGGCGTGCGCGGGATGATGCTCGAGAAAGGGCAGCGCGTCATTTCGTTGCTGGTCGCAGAGGACGAGACGCAATCGGTCCTGACGGCGACCGAGAATGGTTATGGCAAACGCACGCCGATTGTCGAGCACACGCGCCATGGACGCGGCACCAAAGGCATGATTGCGATCCAGCAAACCGCGCGCAATGGCAGCGTCGTCGCTGCGGCGCTCGTGCGTCCCGACGACGAGGTGATGCTGATTTCAACCGGCGGGGTGCTGATCCGCACCAGCGTCAAATCGATCCGCGAAATGAGCCGCTCGACGCAGGGCGTCACGCTGATCAATCTCGGTGAGGGCGAGAAGCTCGCCGGTCTCGAGCGCGTCGTCGAGCGCGACGACGAGGCGGAATAGTCGGATAGTCGATGGCAGACAGCAGCGACCGCGATCCTGAGCTCGCGGGACACCGCGAAGCGATCGATGCGCTGGATCGCGAGATTCTCGCGAAGCTGAACGCGCGTGCCACGCGTGCGAAGGCGATCGGCGCCTTGAAGGGCGGCGCCACGGCGTACCGGCCCGAGCGTGAAGCGCAAATTCTCTCGCGATTGGTCGCCGAAAATGGCGGACCGCTGTCGAACGAGCACGTGAGCGGCGTGTTCCGTCAAATCATGTCGGCGTGTCTTGCACTCGAGCAGCAACTGCGAATCGCCTATCTTGGTCCGGCCGGCACGTTCAGTCATGGGGCGGTCGCCCGGCATTTCGGTCAGTTCGTCACGGCTGTTCCGTGTTCGACGATCGATGAAGTGTTTCGCGCCGTGGAGAGCAGCCAGACCGACTATGCGGTGGCGCCGGTCGAGAATTCCACCGAAGGGGCCGTCGGCCGTACGCTCGATCTCATGTGCCAGACGGAGCTTTCGATCTGCGGCGAGGTGAAGCTTCGGATCCAACAAAACCTCTTATCGAATGCCGGCGATCTCGCCAAAGTCACGAAGATCTATTCGCATGCGCAATCGCTTGCGCAATGCGTTCAGTGGCTGGCGAAGCACTTGCCGGGCGCGCAGCGGGTTGCCGTCGCGAGCAACGCTGAGGCCGCTCGGCTTGCCGCGGCGGAGACGGGCGCCGCCGCGATCGCCGGCGATATCGCCGCGGCGATCTATCAATTGGCGATCCTCGCGCCGCACATCGAAGACGAGCCCAACAACACGACACGGTTCTGGGTTCTCGGACGGCAGGACGTCGCACCTTCGGGACGCGACGAAACGTCGCTCGTCATGTCGGCGCCGAATCGTCCCGGTGCAGTGCACGCGTTGCTGGAGCCTTTTGCGCGTCACGGCGTTTCGATGACGCGCTTCGAATCGCGGCCCGCGCGCACCGGGTTGTGGGAGTACCTGTTCTTCGTCGATGTTTCGGGACATCGCCTCGATCCTTCCGTCGCGGCAGCGCTGGCCGAATTGTCTCAAAGAGCGCCGTTTCTCAAACTGCTGGGAAGCTATCCGGCGGCGGTGACTTGACGATGAATGCGACTGCGGCGCTCGCGCCGGAATATGTTCGCCGCATTGCGCGCTATGTGCCGGGTAAGCCGGTCGAGGAGCTCGCGCGCGACTACGGGCTCGATCCGGCGACGATCATCAAGCTCGCGTCGAACGAGAATCCGCGCGGCCCAAGTCCCCAAGTTCTCGCGGCCATCGCCAGAGCTGCCGCGGACCTGTCGCGTTATCCCGACGGCAACGCATTCGCGCTCAAAAGCGCAATCGCGACGCAGTTTGCGGTTTCACCCGACGCGATCGTTCTCGGCAACGGCAGCAACGACGTGCTGGAGCTCGTCACGCACGCGTTCCTGCGTCCCGGCGATCATGCCGTTTATGCGCAGCACGCCTTCGCGGTCTATCCGCTTGCGACGCAAGCGCGCGGCGCGACAGGTATCGAAGTGCCCGCGCGCTCGTTCGCCCACGACCTCGATGCGATGCGCGCCGCGATCACGCCGAAGACCCGCGTCGTTTTTGTCGCGAATCCGAATAATCCGACCGGCACGTGGCATCGTCCCGAAGCGATCAAAGCGTTCGTCGCCGCGGTCCCGCGCGACGTTCTGGTCGTGCTCGACGAGGCGTACAACGAGTATCTCGATCCTTCCGAGGAGGCGCACGCGGCGCGCTGGATAGCGGAATTTCCGCATCTCGTCGTTTCGCGCTCGTTTTCGAAGGCGTACGGATTGGCGGCGCTTCGGGTCGGCTATGGGGTGATGGATTCCGCCATTGCCGACATGGTCAATCGGGTGCGTCAGCCGTTCAACGTCAACGCGCTCGCCCAAGCGGCGGCGATCGCAGCTCTCGCGGATTCGGAGTATGTGGCCGAAAGCCGTCGCTTGAATCGCGCCGGCGTCGCGGAGCTCGACGCCGGCCTGCGAAAGCTCGATGTGACGATGCTTCCAACGCACGGGAATTTTGTGCTGATCGACGTCGGCGATGGCGCGCGCATCTATGAGGCCTTGCTGCGTCGAGGCGTGATCGTCAGGCCGGTCGGCAACTATGGTTTGCCGAATTGGTTGCGCGTCACCGTCGGTCTGCCCGCCGAGAACGAGCGCTTTCTCGCGGCGCTCGCCGTCGCGTTGTCGAAGTAATTCCACAGTCGATGCAAAAGCTCGTCGTCGTCGGCGTCGGCCTGATCGGCGGATCCTTCGCACTGGCGCTTCGCAGGGCCGGGCTCGTCGATCGCATCGTCGGCGTGGGGCGCGGCCGCGAAAATCTCGACATCGCACTCGAGCGCCGCATCATCGATGTCGCGCACACGCTCGATGACAACTGGGCCGTCGAGCTCGCCTCGGCGGACGTCGTATTGGTGGCGGCGCCACTCGCACAGTATCCGGCGTTGTTCGCGACGATCGCGCCGGCGATCGGCGCGACAACGATCGTGACCGACGCCGGCAGCTCCAAGCAGGACGTCGTGACCGCGGCGCGTGCCGCGTTCGGCGATCGCCTGTCGCGCTTCGTCCCCGCGCATCCGATTGCCGGCAGCGAGCAGTCGGGCGCGCTGGCCGCCGTTCCCGATTTGTTCGACCGGCGAAGCCTGATCATCACGCCGATCGGCGAAACCGCACCCGATGCGCTGGCACGGGTCTCAGCGCTTTGGCAATCATGCGGCGCCCGCGTGACGACCATGTCGAGCGCCGATCACGATCGACTCCTCGCAGCGGTATCGCACCTTCCGCACGTCCTCGCATTCGTGCTGGTCGCCGAGCTCGCCGCGCGCGCAAACAGCAGCGAGTTTTTTGGACGCGCGGGAAGCGGTTTTCGCGACTTCACACGCATTGCCGCGAGCTCCGCCGAGATGTGGCGCGACGTCGCGCTTGCCAATCGCGATGCGCTCCTCGCGGAAATCGACCGCTATGGCGACGCGTTACGCAGCGCCCGGCAATTGATCAAAGCGCACGATGGCGCAGGTCTCGCGGATCTCTTCGAGCGCGCGGCAGCCGCGCGCCGTGGGCTCGACGCAGCGCCAGAAGGCGACGGCAGCGCGCAATGAGCGCCGCCGCCTCGCACGTTGTCCTCCCGCCGTCCTTGACGATCGGTCCGTTCACTCGCGCGCGTGGCAGCCTCGTGCTCCCGGGGTCGAAGAGCATATCGAATCGAACGCTATTGCTTGCCGCACTGGCCGCCGGCCAGACGGCGCTCAACAATGTGCTCGACGCCGACGATACCGATCGCATGGTCGATGGGCTTCGGGCACTCGGCGTTCGCGTTGAACGCGATGCGAGCGCGATGACGTGCATCGTACAAGGCATCGGCGGCCGCGTGCCGCAACGTCGCGCGCAGTTGTTCTTGGGCAATGCGGGAACGGCGTTTCGTCCATTGACGGCGGTGCTCGCGATTGTCGGCGGCGACTACGAGCTCTCGGGTGTACCGCGAATGCACGAACGCCCGATCGGCGACCTGGTCGACGCGCTCGTTCAACTGGG
This sequence comes from Casimicrobiaceae bacterium, assembly GCA_036493535.1. Classification (GTDB taxonomy): domain Bacteria; phylum Pseudomonadota; class Gammaproteobacteria; order Burkholderiales; family Casimicrobiaceae; genus VBCG01. The sequence goes on along the minus strand of DASXPO010000010.1, from coordinate 2,602 downwards.
TTGCGAGGTGCGCTATCTCGGACGCGCTGGTTTTCCGCCGCTTGCGCTCGGCACCGCGGGCGGCGTCGCCGGCGGCGAGGTGAGAATCCGCGGGGACGTCTCGAGCCAATTCCTGTCGGCCCTCTTGCTGGCGCTGCCGCTCGCGCGCGGAGCCGAATCCCGTGCGACGACGATCTCGCTCACGACGTCGCTCATCTCGCAGCCCTATGTCGCGATGACGACGAATCTGATGCAGCGCTTCGGCGTTACCGTCGAGCGTCCCGATGAGAATGCTTTCCGCATTCCCGCAGGTGCGCGCTATACGACTCCGAACGCGCTCGACGTTGAAGGCGACGCGTCGGCAGCGTCGTATTTCCTGGCGGCAGGCGTTCTCGGAAGCGGCCCGGTGCGCGTCAGCGGCGTGTCGCGCGATTCGATTCAGGGGGATGTACGTTTTGCCGAGGTTCTGGCGGGTCAAGGCGCCGATATTCGTTACGGAAGCGGCTACATCGAGGCCCGTGCAGGTGCGCCGCTTCGCGGCGGCTCGATCGATTGCACGGCGATTCCGGACGCTGCGATGACGCTCGCCGTCACGGCGCTCTTCGCGAGCGCGCCGACGCTGCTGCAAAACATCGGCAGCTGGCGCGTCAAGGAGACCGATCGGATCGCCGCGATGGCGACCGAGCTGCGCAAGGTAGGGGCGCGTGTCGCCGTCGGGCCGGATTGGCTCGAAGTGTCACCGCCCGAGCGCTTTGGTTCCGCTGCGATCGACACGTATGACGACCATCGGATGGCGATGAGCCTTTCGCTCGCCGCCTTTGGCGGCGTCACCATGACGATCAACGAGCCCGGATGCGTCCGCAAAACATTTCCCGCCTACTTCGACGCTTTCCGGTCGATCGCGACATGAGCGCTGCTGATCCAGTCGTGATCGCGATCGACGGACCGGCGGCTTCCGGAAAGGGAACCATTGCCGCTGCCGTCGCGAATGAGCTCGGCTTCCGGTATCTGGATAGCGGCTCGCTTTATCGCCTGGTCGGACTGAAGGCGCTGCGGAACGGCATCGCACTGGACCACGAAGCGGCGCTCGCCGATGCGGCCGCGACGATAGAGGTCGAATTCGATCATGGTGGCGTGACGCTCGACGGCTCGGACGCGACCGACGACATTCGCAGCGAAACAGTTTCTGCCGCGGCCTCGCAGGTCGCCGTCTACCCCACGGTGCGACGCGCATTGTTGTCGCGCCAGCGGGCATTCCGTCAGTCGCCCGGGTTGGTCGCGGAAGGGCGCGACATGGGGACGGTCGTGTTCGCGGACGCGGCTGTCAAAGTGTTTGTCACCGCGAGTGCGGAGGAGCGCGCGAAGCGCCGGCATAAGCAGTTGATCGCAAAAGGAATCTCCGTTACAATGGACGGTCTTTTGCGCGATATCCGCGAGCGCGACGCGCGCGACGCCAGCCGAGCGGCTGCACCGCTACGGCCAGCCCACGATGCCGTGATCCTGGATACGACCGATCTCACGATCGACGCGGCGATCGGCGCTGTCCTCGACCTCTATCGGTTGCGGGCAACGACGAGCGAATCGCGACGCTCGTAAGCGAGCCGCGCAACCCGAAAGTAATAGAAGGAAACCCGAGAGCGCTCTCAGCATCACAAAAGAGCCGTTTCGGCGCGCTTTTGCCGGCGCGCCTTGGACGGACTTCATCGACTAACCCGCCGCGCGCGAGAAACAGGGTTCTCGCTACGCGCGGCGGACAACCGTTTTCGAAAGGAAACCAACCCCGTATGGCAACCGCAACTCAAACTACTCCCCCGCCCGCCGCAGTCGAAAATTTTGCCGCTTTGTTCGAGGAGTCGCTCTCGCGGCAGGAAATGCGGCAGGGCGAGCTCATCACCGCCGAAGTCGTCCGCGTCGATTTCAATGTCGTCGTCGTCAACGCGGGCCTGAAATCGGAATCGTTCATTCCGATCGAGGAATTCAAGAACGACGCCGGCGAAGTCGAAGTCAAGCCGGGCGATTTCGTCACCGTCGCGATCGAATCGATCGAGGATGGTTACGGCACGACGCGCCTCTCGCGCGACAAAGCCAAGCGCCTGAAGGCATGGCACGACCTCGAAGCCTCGATGGAGCAGGGCTCGGTGGTGTCCGGTCTCGTCACCAACAAAGTAAAGGGCGGGCTGACCGTGATGATCAACGGCATCCGCGCGTTCTTGCCGGGATCGCTCGTCGACATTCGTCCGGTCAAGGACACGTCGCCCTACGAGAACAAGCAGCTCGAATTCAAGGTCATCAAGCTCGACCGCAAGCGCAACAACGTGGTCGTGTCGCGCCGCGCCGTGCTCGAGGAAAGCTTGGGCGAGGAGCGCGAAAAGCTTTTATCGACGCTCTCGGAAGGCGCGATCGTCAAGGGAATCGTCAAGAACATCACCGATTACGGCGCGTTCGTCGATCTCGGCGGCATCGATGGACTTTTGCACATCACCGACCTCGCGTGGCGTCGCGTCAAGCATCCGTCGGAAGTACTGAACGTCGGCGACGAAGTCACCGCGAAAGTCCTGAAGTTCGATCAGGAAAAGAATCGCGTCTCGCTCGGCATGAAGCAACTGGGCGAAGACCCGTGGGT
>DASXPO010000009.1:0-2977 GCA_036493535.1 Casimicrobiaceae bacterium | reverse complement strand
AGCGAGATCGCCAAATTTACGCGTCAGCCGGAGAGTCGCGTTTGCTGAGCGCGCAGCTTCTCGAGCGTCGAGCGCAAGGTCGCGACACGTGCGCGTGCCTGCTCGACGACGTCGCTTCGCGCGCGCTTGACGAAGTTTTCGTTCGCGAGTCGCGCTTCCTCTTTGCCCGCCTCGTTTTCGATGCGTGCAATTTCCTTGGCGATGCGCTGCCGTTCGGCGGTCGCATCGACTTCGATATGCAGCATCAGTCGAAAATCGCCGACAATTCGAACCGGTGCATCGGTCGCTGGGAGATCGGCGACGATCTCAACCTTCGATAGCTTCGCGAGCGCGCTCAAATACCGGCCAAATTGCTCGAGCAGCGTCCGATCGCCGGTGACGAAAAGCGGCACTTTCTGCGCTGGCGAAAGCCCCATCTCGCCCCGTAGCGTGCGACAGGCATTCACTAGCTCCTTCAACAACGCCATCTGCGCATCGGCAGACGCATCGATTCGTGTCGTGTCGGCGCGCGGAAACGGTTGCAGCGAAATCGTATCGCCTGTCTTGCCGGCGAGCGGCGCTACCGTCTGCCAGAGCTCTTCGGTGATGAACGGCATCATCGGATGCGCGAGGCGGAGCGTCGCCTCGAGCTCGCGCACGAGCATCGATCGCGTGCCGCGTGCGGCCGCGGGGTCCCCGTCCGCTTCGGCGCGCTGCAACTGGACCTTCGCCAGCTCGACATACCAATCGCAATACTCGTCCCAGACGAACTCGTAGAGCGCTCGCGCGGCGAGATCGAAGCGATAGTTGTCGAGATTCTCCGCGATGTCGCTTTTCGCCCGCTGCAGGCGGCCGAGCAGCCAGCGGTCGACGAACGTGTAGGTCTTCTCGGCCGTGTCGTCGAGTCCGACGTCCTTGCTCGCGACGTTCATCAGCACGAAGCGCGTCGCATTCCACAGCTTGTTGCAGAAGTTACGATAGCCTTCGCAGCGGTTGAGGTCGAAGTTGAGCGTTCGGTTGAACGTCGCCAGCGCTGCAAACGTGAAGCGCAGCGCATCGGCGCCGAAGGATGGAATGCCGTTCGGAAACTGCTTGCGTGCGCGCCTGGCGATCGCGTCGGCCTGGCGCGGATCCATTAGATTGGAGGTCTGCTTGGCGACGAGCGTCTCGAGGTCGACACCGTCGATCAAATCCAATGGATCTAGGACGTTGCCCTTCGACTTCGACATCTTGTCGCCCTTTTCGTCGCGGACGATCGCATTGATGTACACGTCGCGAAACGGCACGCGTCCGGTGAAATACATCGTCATCATGATCATCCGGGCGACCCAGAAAAAAATGATGTCGAAGCCGGTGATGAGGACCGACGAAGGAAGGAACGTCTGCAACTCCCTTGTTTTCTCGGGCCAGCCCAGCGTCGAGTGGCACCACAGCGCGGAGCTGAACCAGGTGTCGAGCACGTCGTCGTCGCGGCGCAGCGTCGTCGGCTCGCGGCCCAGCGCCGCGCGCGCTTTACGAGTCGCCTCGCTCTCGTCGCGCGCGACATAAATGTTGCCGGCGTCGTCGTACCACGCGGGAATCCGATGCCCCCACCATAGCTGCCGCGAGATGCACCAGTCCTGGATATTGTCGAACCAATGGCGATACCACGCGAGCCATTCGGCCGGCACGAACGCGGCCTTGTCGCCGGCGCCCTCGGTCGGCAAGCCCTCGCCGACTGCGGCAAGACAAATGTCGCGAATCGTTCGACCGGAAAAATACGGATGCGATGCGGGCGCCGGCTTCGCCATTGCGACGAACCATTGATCGGTCAACATCGGCTCGACCACTTCGTTGGTCCGACCGCAACGCGGCACGACCATCTTGTGCGGCTTTTCCGAAACCACCAGGCCGAGCGCGCGCAGGTCGGCGAGCACCGCCTTCCGTGCGACGTACCGATCGAGCCCGCGATATTTCACGGGCGCGTTGTCGTTCACTTTCGCTTCGAGATCGAAGATCGAAAGCGCGGGCAGTCGATGCCGCTGCGCGAGCTGCCAGTCGTTGAAATCGTGCGCCGGCGTAATTTTGACGGCGCCCGTGCCGAATTCGCGGTCGACTTGCGCATCGGCGACGATCGGGATCAAGCGATCCGTCAACGGCAAACGAATCTCCTTGCCGACGTAGGATCGATAACGCTCGTCGTCGGGATTCACGGCAACAGCCGTGTCGCCGAGCATCGTTTCCGGTCGAGTGGTCGCAACGACCAGCGACCCGGTTGCCTCATTTTCCTTTCCGGCCAGCGGGTAACGAATTTCCCAAATCGTGCCGGTTTCGTCCTGGTTGTCGACTTCGAGATCGGAAACGGCAGTGCCGAGCTTCGGATCCCAATTCACCAGACGCTTGCCGCGGTAGATCAAACCGTCGTCATAGAGCCGCACGAAGGTCTCGAGCACCGCGGCGGACAAGCCGTCGTCCATCGTGAATCGCTCGCGGGACCAATCGGCCGACGCGCCGAGCCGGCGCATTTGATGCGTAATCGTCGAGCCTGATTCTTCCTTCCACGCCCACACGCGCTCGACAAACTTCCCGCGCCCCAGCTCGTGTCGCGTTTTACCTTCGGCCTTCAGCTGCTGCTCGACGACGATCTGCGTCGCGATGCCGGCGTGGTCGGTGCCCGGCTGCCACAGCGTGTTGTCCCCGCGCATCCGGTGATAGCGGATCAGCACGTCCATCAACGTGTGCTGAAACGCATGGCCCATGTGCAACGTGCCCGTGACGTTGGGCGGCGGCAACTGGATGCAATAGGCGGCCGCACCGGGCGCGTACGTCGGCTCGAAGTACCCACGCGATTCCCAGAGCGGATACCACTTCGCTTCGATCGCATGCGGTTCGAAACTTTTGGCGAGTTCCATCGAGGGCGCGGCGCCTTGGCTCAAAAACCGTAAATTATATCGTTTCGAGCGTCGCTTCCGACTTGCGCCGGTCGACGCTGCGGCCGAGCGCACGTGCGAGCGCGTCG
>DASXPO010000008.1:0-25305 GCA_036493535.1 Casimicrobiaceae bacterium | reverse complement strand
ACCGTTCGACTGAATCGGCTTTTGCACCGTCGCATTTCCGACTGAGGCGACGGGGTCCGCCGCGATCGTAAATGCAAAACCGTAGCCCGTTTCCTTGGCGAAAATGCCGGAGACCGCGCCCATCGGCACCGCGACTTCCTGTGACACGCCGTTGAAACGCGCGGCGAACTGAATCCATTCGTTGTCGATCGTCAGCTTGCGCGTCGCCGATGGGCTGATGTTCAGCACGATCTCTCCGTTCTTGACGAAGGACTGGGGAACGCGCGTCTGCGGACTGACTTTTACTGCGAGATACGGCGTGAGACCGTTATCGGCGCACCATTCGCAGATCGCGCGAACGAGATAAGGTTTGGCTGACTGCTCGGACATGCGGGCAGGATACTACGATGCCCCCCTCCCGCCGGGCGTAAAGACTTAACAAGTCAAGCGAAGTGAAGGAGCCGCATCTTATTTCCTCATTTCCGCATTCCACGCTCTGCCGATGTCAACGCTTCGGAGAACGCTGGACGAGTGAACAATCGCTCCGCGTATTTCATCAACGGCGCCGCTTGCTTCGGCATTTGAATACCGTAGTAATCGAGACGCCACAGCAGCGGCGTGATCGCGACGTCGAGCATCGAATAATCCTCGCCGAGCATGTGCTTGTGCTTGGTGAACACAGGCGCAATCTGCATCAGCGAATCGCGAACCAGCGCGCGCCCACGATCGGCATGCTTTTGATTGTTGCCTTCGAGCGCATCGATGTGGATGAACAGTTCCTTTTCGAAGCGATGCAGGAAGAGTCGCGCGCGCGCCCGCATCACCGGATCGGCCGGCATCAATTGCGGATGCGGAAACCGCTCGTCGATGTACTCGTTGATGATGTTCGACTCGTGCAGCACGAGATCGCGTTCAACCAACACCGGGACCTGGTTGTAGGGATTCATCACCGCGAGGTCCTCGGGCTTGTGGTCCAAGTCGACGTCGATGATTTGAAAGTCCATCCCCTTTTCATGCAGCACGATGCGGCAGCGCTGGCTGAACGGGTCGGTGGTGCCGGAGTAAAGCGTCATCATGATGTGGATTCTCCTGCGGAGCGTCCGTAGATTGGGGCGGCGAGTATCGATGCAACCCGTCGATCGGAATGCGAAGGGCAGGAGCCTCGCAGGGCCCTGCCCTTGGGATAGACGTCAGGCGTTGTCGATCCTGTCAGTGAACGTCTTTCCAGTATTCGCGCTTGGTCCAGTACGCGAACGCAAACAGCAACCCGAGAAACAGCAGCACGAACATCCCGACGTGAATGCGCCGGTTTCGAGCCGGTTCCGCCATATAGTCGAGATAGTTGACGAGATCGGCGACGAACGCTTCGTACTGGACTCGCGTCATCTGTCCCGGCACATCGGGCGCGATCGACAGCACCGCCCATTTATTGCCGGGTTTGGGCTCGATCAATGACAAACTTTTGACGGCAATCGCTGCTCCTTCGGCCTTCTCACGATCGTCGAACTCGGTTTCGACGAGCTTGTTCGAGCCGGCCAGCTCCCACAGTACGTGCGGCATGCTGACGCTCGGAAAAACGATGTTGTTCCAGCCGGTGGCGGTCTTGTCGTCGCGATAGAAGCCGATCAGATAGTTGTAGATCCAGTCGCGGCCGCGCACGCGCGCTTCGACGGTCAAATCGGGAGGCGGCGTGCCGAACCACGACTTCCCTTCCTGCGCCGTCATCGCAACGGTCATCGGATTGCCGACCTTGTCGGTCGCGAACATCAGGTTATCCTGGATCATCGACACATCAATGCCCAAATCGGTCAGCCGGTTGTAGCGCATGTACCGTGCCGAGTGGCAATTGAGACAGTAATTGACGAAGTTTCGCGCGCCGCGCTGCAGCGACTCTTCGTCGAGACGGTTGACCGGGGCCGTCACCAGCCGCAGATCGCCGGACTCGACTGCAAACGCGCCACCGGATGCCAGGATGATCAGCGCGTAGACCAGGACATGCACGATGCGCCTCATCATGCCCTCACGCGATCGGGTACGGGCCTCGTCCTGTCCCACTTCGTGTACCAGGGCATAAGGAAAAAGAACAGCAGGTATACGATGGTGAAAAACCGCGCGACCACGGTGGCGCGATCGGCGCCGCCGAGAATCGGCACGTTATCCGCAAACTGTCCCCAAACGGTGACCGGCACGACGCCGAGATAGCCAAGGATCAGAAACGAAATCACGAACGCCGCGAGCCAGGCCTTGTAGAGCGTGCCGCGATAGCGAATCGACTTGACCGGTCCGCGATCGAGCCACGGCAGGAAGAAAAAGATCAGCACGGCGATGCCCATCACCAACACGCCCCAAAACTGCGAGCCGAGGAACGACGGCACGGCGCGAAGCATCGCGTAGTAGGGCGTGAAATACCAAACGGGCGCGATGTGCTCGGGCGTCTTCAGCGGATCGGCCGGAATGAAGTTGTTCGATTCGAGGAAATAGCCCCACATATCCGGCACGAAGAACATGATCAACGAGAACACGGCGAGGAAGAACACGACGCCGACGATGTCCTTGATCGTGTAATACGGATGGCTGTAGATGCCGTCGGGCGGAAGGCCGGTCTTGGGGTCTTTCGGTTGATGCTTGACGTCGACACCGTCCGGATTATTCGAACCCGTTTCGTGCAGCGCCATGAAATGCGCGACGACGATCGCGATCAGCACCAGCGGGACGGCCGCCACGTGAAACGCAAAAAAGCGGTTCAGCGTGATGTCCGAGATCGTGTAATCGCCACGAATCCAGGTCCCCAGCCCCTCGCCGATGTACGGTACCGTGGAAAACAGATTGACGATGACTTGCGCGCCCCAGTAGGACATTTGTCCCCATGGCAGCAGGTAACCGAAGAACGCTTCGGCCATCAAGGCCAGATAGATGAAGACGCCGAATATCCATGTGAGCTCGCGCGGCTTACGGTAGCTGCCGTACATCAAGCCGCGGAACATGTGAAGGTAGATGACGACGAAGAACATCGACGCGCCGGTCGAATGCATGTAGCGGATGAGCCACCCCCACTCGACGTCGCGCATGATGTACTCGACCGACTCGAACGCCTTGGTCGCGTCGGGCTTGTAATTCATCGTGAGGAAGATGCCGGTGACGATCTGCAGCACCAGGACGAACAGCGCGAGCGAGCCGAAGTAATACCAAAAGTTGAAGTTCTTCGGCGCGATGTACTTGCCCCATTGACTTTCCCATAGCGCAGTCAGCGGGAAGCGCGCGTCGATCCAATGCAGCAGCTTTTGCATCGTTGTTCGTTCCGATACGGGCTTAGGTTTTTTGCTCTTCGCCGATCAACACGAGCGAGTCGCTGACGAATTTGTACGGCGGCACGACGAGGTTGAGCGGCGCCGGCACGCCCTTGTACACGCGGCCGGCCAGGTCGAACTTCGATTGGTGACAGGGGCAGAAAAACCCGCCGAGCCAATCGGGACCGAGGTCCGCCGGCGCGATTTCCGGACGGAACGTCGGCGAACAGCCGAGGTGAGTGCAAATGCCGACGGCGACCCACAGCTCGGGCTTGATCGAGCGATTTTCGTTCTTGCAATCCTTCGGTTGCTGCGAGTCCTCCGACTTCGGGTCGAGCAGTCGCGGATCGAGCTTGGGAAGATTGGCGAGCATCTCGGGCGAGCGCTTGAGAAGCCAGACGGGCTTGCCGCGCCATTCGATGTCGATCTTTTGCCCCATCTCGATCTTGCTCACGTCGACCTCGACCGGCGCGCCGGCCGCTTTCGCGCGCTCGCTCGGCAACATCGACATCACGAACGGAATCGCGGTGGCCACCACGCCGACGCCGCCGACGATGCTCGTCGCGGCAACCAGGAATCGGCGCTTGTCGGCATCGACATTCGCGGATTCGGTTGCGCTCATCGGGGGGCTGGCTGGGTCCGCCATTGTCGCGCGCGCCTCTCTTTTCCAATCACAGCGCCAAATGCGGCGCCTGCTCGCCAAAACCTGTCGATTATACGGGATTTGTGCATCGCGACGGAAGGCTTGGGCCGGAGCGCGGCCTAAATCGCCCTTGCGATCAGGGGCTTGCGACACTCGCTCGTTCCGACGTGTCGAGTACAACGGCAGTCATTCCGGGCCGCTAATTACCCCGGTCTTATAATCGGACGTCTAGAAAGGCGATCGAATCCGTGTTGCGTAAATTTTGGCTGTTGTTTGCGCAGGCGTGCACGCTGTGCCTGGCTACGCTTTTCGTCGTGGCAACGTTGCGACCCGATCTGTTGCCCCGTTTAACGCAGCACGCCGGCAACGTCGTGCTGATGCAGCAATCGGCGCCGTCCTCGATTGCCGCCGCCGACGCCAACCGAAGCCTCACGTTCGCGGATGGCGCACGCACGGCGACGCCCTCGGTGGTGAACATCTATTCGAGCAAGGTCGTGCGCTCGCGCAATCCCGTGCTCGACGATTCGATTCTGAAACGCTATTTCCCGGACTTTGCGGAACGCGCGCAGTCGCGGCGCGCGACGAATCTCGGCTCCGGCGTCATCGTCGCGCCCGAGGGCTACATCCTCACGAGCCACCATGTGGTGGAGGGCGCCGACGACATCGAAGTCGTGTTGTCCGACGGACGTCAATTGCAGGCGCGCATTCGCGGCAGCGATCCGGAGTCCGATCTCGCCGTGCTCAAGGCGGAAGGCAGCAATCTGCCGGCGATCACGTTCGCGGCGCCGGAGACGTTGCAGGTCGGCGACGTCGTGTTGGCGATCGGGAATCCGTTCGGCTTCGGCAGCACGGTGACGCTCGGCATTGTGAGCGCGCTTGGACGCAACCAGCTCGGCATCAATCGCTTCGAAGACTTCATCCAGACCGACGCGGCGATCAATCCAGGCAACTCCGGCGGCGCGCTCGTCGATGCGACCGGACATCTGGTCGGCATCAACAGCACGATCTATTCGCAGACCGGCGGCTCGATGGGCATCGGCTTTGCGATCCCCGTCTCGCTCGCTAAAACGGTGCTTACCCAGATCATCAAGGACGGCGAAGTAACGCGCGGCTGGCTCGGCATCGAGCCGCAAGCAATCACGCGCGAGACCGCCGAGGCGCTCGCACTCAACCGCATTGACGGCGTTCTGATTCGCGGTGTCCAGCAAAACGGCCCGGCCGATCGCGCCGGCGTGCTGCCGCGCGATGTCGTTCTGGAGATCGGCGGCAGACCGACCCCCGACGTGCCGCAATTGCTCGCGCGAATCGCCGAGCTCGCGCCGGGCTCGAGCGCGAAGGTGAGCATGTGGCGCGGGGGGAAGCCCGTCGAGCTCGACGTGACGGTCGGCCGTCGGCCGAAGCCGCAAGCGCAGAACTAATTCGTCGCTTCGGACGCCTCGGTCTTCTCGGCGGGAGCCGCGACGAAGCGCGCGAGCACTACGCCGAGCTCGAACAGCAGCCACAGCGGCACGGCCAGCATGAGCTGAGAAATGACGTCGGGCGGCGTAAAAATAGCGCCGACGACAAACGCGCCGACGACGACATACGGCCGCGCGCCCTTGAGCTTCTCCAGCGTGACGACTCGCATGCGCACCAGCACGACGACGACGACGGGCGTCTCGAACGTCAAGCCGAATGCGATGAACATCGTGAGAACGAACGACAGATACTTGTCGATGTCGGTCATCATCTGGACGCCTGCCGGCGTATAGCCCGCGAAGAATCCGAACGCGACCGGGAACACGAAAAAATACGCGAAGGACATGCCGACCAAGAAGAACAGGAAGCTCGACACCAGCACCGGCATTGCCAGGCGCTTTTCGTGCTGATACAGACCGGGCGCGACGAACGCCCATGCCTGATAGAGCACGTAGGGCAACGCGATCAGGAAGGAGGCCATCAGCGTCACCTTGAGCGGCACGAGGAACGTTCCGGTGACGTCGGTGGCGATCATCGTGGAGCCCTGTGGAAGCACGCGCAGCAGCGGCTGCGCCAGCAAGGCGTAGATGTCCTTCGCGAAATAGAAGAGCGCGGCAAAGACGACGATCACCGCGACGATCGCGCGCAGCAAGCGCGAGCGCAGCTCGATCAAATGCGAAATGAACGTTTCCTGCGGCGCCTCGGGTGTGTCGCTCATGGCGCTCGGCCTTTATCGGGCGTCAAGGCTTGTCGAGACCCGGCAGGGACGACTGCCGCGGCGGGTCCTCGGGAGGCGGTGCGGATTCGGCAGGCGCAGCGGTCGAGGGCGGATTCGTCTCGCCCGTTTGATTCAACTGCTGTTCGACGTTGCGGACGCCCGAATGGAAATCGCTCGCGACGCTTTGCACCGAACGCTCGAAATCGCTTGCGGCGCCCTTGACCTCCTGTCTCAGCCGGCGCAGCTCGTCCAACTCCATTTCGCGGTTGATGTCTGCCTTCACTTCATTGACGTAGCGCTGCAGACGTCCGAACAAGTGCCCGAGCATCCGCGCGGTCTTGGGCAGGCGTTCCGGCCCGATGACGATCAGCGCCACGAGGGCGATGACGACGATTTCCGAAAAGCCTATGTCGAACATGGGATGCGAGCGATTCGCGCGACGCGCGCGCCGTCGCCTCTCCGAGAATGGCGGGCCGTCGAACGCATGCCCGCGGTCGGCGCGGCCATCACACTTTTTGCGACGGCTCCTTGCGCACTTCGCCTTCGATCGTCTTGCCGGAGACCTGCGGCGGCGGTTCGTTTGACGGTGGGGTTTCGGCGTCGGTCTCGCTGCTCTTCATGCCTTCTTTGAAGCCCTTCACCGCGCCGCCCAGATCCTGACCCATGTTGCGGAGCTTTTTCGTGCCGAAAATCAGCACGACGACCAGAAGGACGATCAGCCAGTGCCAAATGCTCAATCCACCCATGTCTTCTCCTAGTGGGTTGCGCGCGCGAGCATCGGACCGAGCGGATTGGGGCCGCCCAGAACGTGGACGTGCACGTGCATCACTTCCTGATTGCCGACGCGGCCCGTATTGACGATCGTGCGAAAGCCCTCCGCTGCGCCTTGCTCGCGCGCGAGGCGGCCGGCGAGCACCATGATCTTGCCGAGCGCCGTAGCGTCACGCTCACCGGCGTCGTAGAGCGATGCGATGTGCCGTTTCGGGATCAGCATGAAATGCACGGGCGCCTTCGGATGGACATCGTGGAACGCGAGGACATCGGCGTCCTCGTACAACTTGCGGCTCTGAATTTCGCCGCGAACGATCTTGCAAAAAATGCAGTTAGGGTCGGTATCCATGAATCCAAAGGGGATTTCGCCGTCGGTCATTTAGGGCCGCGCGCGACCTTTTCGGCGTGACCCGACGTTCCTTCCCGCCGCGCAAGCTCCGCCAGGACGTCGGCAGGGCCCAAACCGTGCCGCGCGAGAAGCACGAGGCAGTGAAACCACAGATCGGCGACTTCGGCCGTGATACGGATTTTATCACCGTCCTTCGCGGCCATGACCGCTTCGGTCGCCTCCTCGCCGATCTTCTTCAGGATGGCGTCGTTCCCGCGCGCAAACAGCGAGGCAACGTACGACGATTCCGGGTCGGCGTTCTTGCGCGATTCGATCGTGTCGGCGAGCCGCGCGAGGATGCCGTCATCGGCGCGGTCAGCCGTCGCCATAGATCGTGTCCGGGTCCTTCAGCACCGGTTCGACCACGACCCACTGGTCGCCGTCGAGCCGCTTGTAAAAGCAGCGCTCCCGGCCGGTATGACACGCGATACCGCCGACTTGTTCGACGATCAAGAGAATCGCGTCGCTGTCGCAATCCATGCGAATCTCGCGGATTCGTTGTGCGTGCCCCGAGCGCTCGCCTTTGCGCCACAGCTTGGCCCGAGAGCGCGACCAGTAGTGGGCGAGCTGCGTCTTCACCGTGCGCTTCAGCGCCTCGCGGTTCATCCAGGCGAGCGTCAGCACGCGGTGCGTCGCGGCGTCCTGCGCAATCGCCGGAACGAGCCCGTCGATGTTCCAGCGCACCCGTTCGAGCCAGTCAGCCATATCTTGTTATTGAGTCAGCAGAGCGTCCTGATTTCGATGCCTGCCGCCGCCATCGCCGCCTTCGCTTGGCCAACGGTGAATTCGCCGTAATGAAAGATCGACGCGGCAAGGACGGCATCGGCGCCGCCCACGGCGATTCCGTCGACGAGATCCTTGAGGGCGCCGACACCGCCTGATGCGATGACCGGCACGTCAACCGTATTGACGACCGCGCGGGTGAGCTTCAAGTCGAAACCGCTGCGCGCGCCGTCCCGGTCCATGCTCGTCAGCAGGATTTCGCCCGCGCCGAGCATTGCCGCCTCCGCCGCCCATTCAATTGCATCAATGCCGGTCGCCGTGCGCCCGCCATGAATATAGACCTGCCATTCGTCGACGCCGCATTGCTTGACATCGATCGCAACGACAATCGCCTGCGCGCCGAAATGCTGCGACGCTTCGGCGATGAACGCCGGATTATTAATGCCTGCGGTGTTGATGCTCACCTTGTCGGCGCCCGCGTTCAACAACGCGCGGATGTCGTCGATCGAATCGACGCCCCCGCCCACTGTCAGCGGAATGAAAACCTGATCAGCGACCGCTTCGATCATCTCGTAGAGCAATCCGCGCTTTTCGATGCTGGCGCGGATGTCGAGAAAGGCCAGCTCGTCGGCGCCTTCGGCATCATAGCGCCGCGCGACTTCGACGGGATCGCCGGCGTCGCGAAGATTGACGAAGTTGACGCCCTTGACGACGCGTCCCTCTGCGATATCGAGACAGGGGATGACGCGTTTGGCGAGGCCCATCAGCGTCCCGCCGAGCCGCCCCAAGGGAGGCTTGCGCCCATTCTGGGGATCGTCGCTAGCGCAGTGAGCGTGGGGGTTGTCAACTGGCCTTGCCCATAGCCGCCTTCAGGGCGGCCTTGAAATCGAGCTTGCCTTCGTAGAGCGCGCGGCCGGCGATTGCGCCGATGATGCCGTCGTTCTCGTACGGCAAAAGTTCCTTGATGTCCTCGATCGATGCGATGCCGCCGCTCGCGATCACGGGAATCTTGAGCTCGCGCGCGAGCTTGACCGTCGCCTCGACGTTGACGCCGGTCAGCATGCCATCGCGGCCGATGTCGGTGTAGACGATCGCTTCGACGCCGTAATCCTCGAACTTTTTCGCGAGATCGACGACGTCGTGGCCGGTCATCTTCGACCAGCCGTCCGTCGCGACCTTGCCTTCACGGGCGTCGAGACCGACGATGATGTGGCCGGGAAACGCGTAGCAAGCGTCATGCAGGAAGCCCGGATTCTTGACCGCGGCCGTGCCGATGATCACGTACGTGATGCCGTCATCGAGATAACGCTCGATCGTGTCGAGATCGCGAATGCCGCCGCCCAACTGCACGGGAATCTCCTCGCCGATCACGCTCACGACTTCGCGAATCGCGAGCTCGTTTCTCGGCTTGCCGGCGACGGCGCCGTTGAGATCGACCAGATGCAGGCGCTTCGCGCCCTGCTCCAGCCAATGCTGCGCCATTGCGGCAGGATCTTCGGAAAACACGGTCACTGCGTGCATGTCGCCCTGTTTCAGACGAACGCAGTGACCGTCCTTGATGTCGATCGCGGGGATGATCTGCATGGCTCGTGTAACGGCCGGAAGCGTCGCCTGTCGAACAGGTAAGGCGAAACTCGGTTGCGAGGGAACCTCAGGCGCGTCCGTCCCAGGCAACGAAGTTGGCGAGCAACTCGAGCCCGGCGCGGTGACTTTTCTCAGGATGGAACTGCACGGCGAAGATATTAGCCTGCGCTATTGCGCAAGTAAACGGCGTCGGATAGTCGGCACTGCCCGCGATGATCCCCGAATCGGCGGGCGCCGGATAGTAGCTGTGCGCAAAATAGAACCGTGTCATGTCGCCGATGCCTTTCCAAAGCGGATGCGGGTGCGCTTGGCGCACCGGGCTCCAACCCATGTGCGGCACCTTGAGGCGCTCGCCTGCCGGCGTGCGCATCTCTTCGTCGCGGAAACGGACGACGCCACCGCCAATGACGCCGAGCGTGCGAGTGGGTCCTTCCTCGCTGTCGTCAAAAAGCATTTGCAGGCCAAGGCAAATGCCGAGAAAGGGGCGATCGCGAACCGTTTCCATCACGACGCCGCGGAGCCCCGACTCCTCGAGGGCGCGGATCGAATCCGGCATCGCGCTCTGGCCGGGTAGGACGACGCGCCCCGCCGAACGGATCACGGCCGGATCCGCCGACACGACGATGTCACGTTCGGGGGCAACGTGGCGAAGCGCCTTGGCGACCGAGCGAAGATTGCCCATGCCGTAATCGACGACCGCGATGTCAGCCATCGAACGATCCCGAAATTGGCCGCGCAGCCCGATTTTGAGCGAGGTTCACAGCAACGGTTGCTTGGAAAGGCCGGCGACTTCCGGCACAGTCGCACGAGCGAGAATAGCAGCTGGCCGCGACTCGAGCGCGCCGAGCTTTCATTCGCACGTAGCGATCTGAATTCTTTCCCGATGATCGATGTCGTCATTGCGGGCGGCGGCCCTGCGGGATTGACCGCTGCCGCCGTGACCGCCCGAGCGGGGCTTGCGACGCTTGTCGTCGAGCGCAACGCCGCGATCGGCGTTCCGATTCGCACCAGCGGCGGCAGCTGGATCGACGAGCTCGCCGCGCTCGGCGTTCCCGCGCGCTTTTTTGTGCCGATGCATCGGATTAGCGTGATTGCTCCGAATGCGCAGGCCGTGTTCGATTATCGCGACGCGCGGATGTGCGTGCTCGACGTGCGGGCGTTTTTCCAGTGGCTCGCGGAGCAGGCGATCGGCGCGGGCGCGCGCATCGCGCTCCGCACGCGCGCGGATTCGTTGCTCGAGCGCGCAGGCCGTGTGGCTGGATTGCGCGTGCGCGAGCCGGACGGTCGCATCGCCGAGATAGCGGCATCCGCCGTCATCGACGCAACGGGCTACGCGAGCACGCTTGCGCGCCGACAGCATCTGCACGAGGGGTTTGCCGCGTTCGGCGTGGGTGCGGAGCTCGATCTCTATGCGCCACGCTGGCGCGAAAACGAAGCGGCGTTGATCGTCGGCCGCAGCGTCGCCCCCAATGGCTACGCGTGGGTGCTGCCCTACGGCGGCGGCCGCGTCCGGCTCGGCGTCGGCATCGGACGGCCCCATTGCGACGCCGATCCCGGCAGTTACCTGCAGGAGATAGGCCGGCGCGTTTCGGCGCTCGCGCCTCTTCGCGATGCGAGCCCGATCGAAACGCATGCCGGGGTGGTCCCAATCGCGCCGCCGCGCGCGGTCGCGCTGGTTCACGATCGCCTTGTCGTCGCCGGCGATGCCGCGGGTCAAGCGTCGGCATTGGTCGGCGAAGGTATCCGTTATGCGATGCACGCGGGCCGGCTCGCCGCCGACGCGATCGTCGCGGCCTGCAAGACCAGCGCGGCGGGCGACCGCACACTGGTCGGCTATCCGATCGCGTGGCGTCGACGCGAGCGCAACTTGCAATTCGCGTTTCAGATCTATCGACGAATCGTCGAATTCGACGACGCCGACTGGGACCGCGAAATCGCGCAGCTCAATCGATTGTCGCCGGATGAGTTCGCACAGGGACTCAAAGGCGACTTCACGTTGCCTTGGCTGATCGCGATCGCGCCGCGCTACGCCGGCATGCTGGTGCCATCGCGGTTGCGCAGAGGAGCGGGACGCTTCGCCCAGCGCGTCGCGTAGAACTTGGGCTTCTAACGCTTCTCGGGTGGCAATGCGCGCAGTTTCGCCGCGAATCGTGCATGGATCGGAGGATCGATCGGCCGATGGCGAACGTCGAGGCTCGCGGGATCCTTGCCGAGAAAGTTGTCGCCTTTCCAATTCTTCGCGGGCCGGATCGGCCGGGGAACAAAGCCGCCGCCGCAGTTGGGACAGACATTGCCGAGGACGCCGTCGACGCAGGCTGCGCAAAACGTGCATTCGTAACTGCAGATGCGCGCATCCGTCGCGTCCGGCGGCAGAGGCTTGTTGCAGTTTTCGCAGGTCGGCCGCAGCTCGAGCATCGAAAGGAGGATCTAAAGCGAGCCCTTGGTCGTCGGTAATATCCCTGCGCCGCGCGGATCGCGCTCGCAAGCCATCCGCAAGGCGCGGGCGAATGCCTTGAACGCCGTCTCCGCCTGATGGTGCGCGTTGTCGCCGCGCAAATTGTCGATGTGGACCGTCGCGAGCGCATGGTTCACGAAACCCTGGAAGAATTCGTGCACCAGGTCGACGTCGAACGTGCCGATCAGCGCGCGTGTGAACGGGACGTGATACTCGAGTCCGGGGCGCCCCGAGAAGTCGATGACGACGCGCGACAGCGCCTCGTCGAGAGGCACGTACGCGTACCCGAAGCGGCGGATGCCCGTCTTGTCGCCGAGCGCCTGCTTGATCGCTTGCCCGAGCGTGATGCCGATGTCCTCGACGGTGTGATGCGCGTCGATATGCAAATCGCCCTGCGCGCGCACGTCGAGGTCGATCAGGCCGTGGCGTCCGACTTGATCGAGCATGTGGTCGAGAAACGGCACGCCCGTCGCGAGTGCGGTTTGTCCGTTTCCATCCAGGTTGAGCTCGACGGTTATCGTCGTCTCGGCGGTCTTGCGCTCGACACGGGCGACGCGCGCCGGCACTTTCGCGGAAGCAGTCATGGTGTTGGTTTCAGCGCCCTCAACAATGCATCGTTCTCGGCCGGTGTGCCGACGGTGATCCGCAGACAATCGGCGAGCAATGGATGCCAGCCGTGGAGATTCTTGACCAGGATGCCGGCGTCGCGCAATCGGGCGAACCACGTGCTCGCGCTGGGGACGCGCACCAGCACGAAATTGGTCGCGGTCGGATAGACGGCAACGCCGGGAAGGTTCGACAGCGCCGTGGCGAGACGCGCCCGCTCGGCACGAATCGCCGTCGCCTGGCTCTCGAGCAGGTTGCGCTCCGCAAGAAGCAGCGGAACCGCGACTTGGGTGAGTGCGTTGATGTTGTAGGGCGGCCGCACTTTTTCGAGCTCGGCGATCCACGCCGGATGCGCCGCCGCATAACCCAACCGCAGGCCGGCCATCCCGATTTTCGAAACGGTGCGCACGAGAGCAAGATTCGGAAACTGGAGCACTCGCGGCAGGAACGAGCGGTCGGCGAACGCGTAATACGCCTCGTCGACGACGACCAGTCCCGGCGCGGCGCGAATGATCGCCTCGACGGCATCGACATCGAACAAATTGCCGGTTGGATTGTTCGGATAGGCGAGCCAGACGAGCGCCGGCTGCTCACGCTCGACCGTTTTCAACATTGCATCGGCGTCGAGACCGAAATCCTCGCGCAGCGGCACGGTGACGTAGCGTGCGTTCGCGTAAACCGCGTAGAGGCGATACATGACGAACGACGGCTCGGGCGCGACGACCGCGGCACCGGGCCGGGCGACGGCGGTCGTAATGAGCTGAAGAATCTCGTCTGAACCGTTGCCGACGATCAATGCCATTTCGTCGGGGAGCGATAGCGACGTGCGCAGCGCGCGCTTCACCGCATCCGCGCCGCCGTCGGGGTAGCGGTTGATCTCGACGTCGGCGAGCGCGCTCGCGAGCCGCGCGCGAACATCGGCCGGCAGCGGATAGGGATTCTCCATCGCGTCGAGTTTGATCATGCCCTCGGCCTTCGCGACGCGATACGCGGCCAGCGCACGGATTTCGGGACGAATCGTCGCGGCGACGCGCGCCGCAACATCGGTGGCGGACGCAGCGAACGAGAGATCGCGCGAGCCATTCATTCATGCACCCGTCGGTTCAAGCCTCGCCTCGGCGGATCGTGCGTGCGCGATCAAGCCCTCGCCTCGCGCCAGTACCGACGCAATGGGGGCGAGCGCGCGAGCGCCTGCGTCCGAGATGCGGATCACGCTCGTGCGTTTTTGGAAATCGTACACGCCGAGCGGCGACGAAAACCGAGCGGTGCGCCCGGTCGGCAGAACGTGATTCGGGCCCGCGCAATAGTCGCCGATCGCTTCGCACGCATGATGGCCGCAGAAAATCGCCCCTGCATGGCGGAGCTGCGGCAACAGCGCATCCGGATCGGCGACGGCGAGCTCGAGATGCTCGGGCGCAATGCGATTTGCAAGCGCACAAGCGTCGGCAAGGTCGCGCGTGAGGATCAATGCGCCGCGCTTGGCAAACGACGCGGCGATGATCGCAGCGCGCGGCATTTCGCCGATCAGTCGCTGCACACTCGCCTGCACGCGCTCGATCATTCGCCGATCGGGTGTGAGCAGAATCGCCTGCGCCATCGCGTCGTGCTCGGCTTGCGAGAAGAGATCGAGCGCGATCCAGTCGGGGTTCGCGCTCGCATCGGCGATAACGAGAATTTCCGACACGCCGGCGATCATATCGATACCGACCCTGCCGAACACGCGCCGTTTCGCGGCAGCGACGTAGGCATTGCCGGGACCGCAAATTTTGTCGACTGCGGGAATGGTGGATGTCCCATAGGCGAGCGCGGCGATCGCCTGCGCGCCGCCGATAGTGAACACGCGCGTCGCCTGCACGAGATGCGCGGCGGCGAGCACCAGCGGATTGCGATTACCACCGGGGGTCGGCACCGCGACGATGAACTCGCGCACGCCGGCAACTTGCGCCGGAATTGCGTTCATCAAAACCGAGGACGGATACGCCGCCTTACCGCCAGGGACGTACAAGCCGACGCGATCGAGCGGTGTCACGCGCTGACCGAGCTCGTTGCCACTCGAGTCCCGAAACGAGAATCCCTCCGCTTTTTGCTGCTCGTGAAACACACGAATGCGCGCGGCCGCCGTGGTCAGCGCGTCGCGATTCGCCGGTGAAAGTCCATCGAAAGCGGCGGAGGTTTCCGCACGCGCAATTTCCAGCGACTCGACGCGATCAACTTCGAGGCGATCGAAACGCTGCGTGTATTCGAGCAGCGCCGCATCGCCGCGCGCGTGCACGTCGGCGATGATCGTGCCGACCGTGCGGTCGATCTCGTCGTCTTGCGCAACTTCGAACGCGATCAGCCGATCGAGCTCCGCATCGAAGCCCGGCGCTGCGGCATCGAGCACGCGAACCGAAAAAGGATGCATCGAGCTGCTCATGCTGTTGCGGCCGCCGACGCAGTCGCGAGCGCATCGAGGAGCGGCTTCACGACATCGCGCTTGAGCTTCAGCGCACCCGGATTGACGATCAGTCGCGCGCTGATCGGCATGATTTCCTCGACCACGACCAAATCGTTTGCCTTGAGCGTGTTGCCGGTGGCGACGAGGTCGACGATCGCGTCGGCGAGGCCGAGCAGCGGCGCGAGTTCCATCGATCCGTACAGCTTGATCAGATCGATGTGCATCGCTTTCGCGGCGAAGTGCTCGCGGGCGGTTTGCACGTACTTGGTGGCGACACGAATGCGCGCGCCGCGCTGTACCGATGAAGCCCAGTCGTAGCCGCGTCGCGTCGCGACGACGAGTCGGCACCGGCCGATGCCGAGGTCGATCGGCTGATACAAGCCGCCCGCGCCGTGCTCGAGCAGCACATCCTTGCCGGCAATTCCGATGTCGGCTGCGCCATATTGAACGTACGTCGGAACGTCGGTTGCACGCAACACGACGAGCGACACATTCGGACGGTTCGTCGCGACGATCAGTCGCCGCGAAGTTGAAAGATCCTCGTCGGGCGTCAAACCCGCCGCCGCGAGCAGCGGCATCGTTTCGTCGAGGAGGCGCCCCTTCGAGAGCGCGATGGTCAGGGCGGTCACCCGGCCATTCTACCCAACCGACAAATCATCTATTGGCGAGCCGTCCTGACATTCGGCGGAAGCGCCAGAGTCGCGTTCGTGCGAAACGGATTGATGTCGATGCCGCCTCGACGCGTGAAGCGCGCGTAAACGGTGAGCCGCTCGCAACGGCATCGCGACAGAACGTCGACAAAAATGCGCTCGACGCAGTGTTCGTGAAAGCCGGGATGCGTTCGATACGACACGAGATATCGCAGCAGGCCCGCGCGATCGATCCGAGGACCGCGGTAGGTGATGCGCATCGACGCGATGTCCGGCTGCGCAGTGATCGGGCACACCGAGCGGAACAAGTTCGTCGTCAGCGCCTCGTCGGCGATTTCGCCGCGCGTAACGAGCGGCGTCGGATCGACGTCGTAGCGGGTGAGCTCGACTGGCAGCGAATCCAGGCTCTCGCCGTCCAGCGCGGCGATCCGCTGATTCGCGAAGGCGTCCGGCCTCGTCAACGCCACGCGCACTGCTGCGCCGGTTGAGCGGGTCAAGTCGAGCGCGATCGTCGCGGCGACCGAGTCCGCATGGTCGAATGAAGATTGCGCGAACGAGCCGAGATAGAGCTTCATCGATTTCGACTCGACGATCGATGGCGAGCTCGCCGGAATTTCGATCGTCGCGATGGCGACTTCCGGCTTGCCGTGCCGGTCGAGCCACGTCAGCTCGTACGCGGTCCACAGATCGCTCCCCGCGAACGGCAGCGTCGCGCCGAGCCCGAGCGCTGCACGCTGCGCCGCTCGCGGCACTGGAAAAAGCTGCGCCGGATCATAAGTATCGGGATAGCCGGTCGCGTGTCCGAGCGGCGATCGATCGAGATTGGAATTCGGATCAGGAGCGTCCATCACGTTCGCGCCGCAGGGCCGCCCCAAGGCGCGAACTGCGCCCCCCTTGGGGGCAGCGCAGCGGCGAAGCCGCAAGCGTGGGGGTCCATCACTTCACGCGGGATATGCGCGCGCCCAATCCCGATAGCTTCTCCTCGATTCGCTCATAGCCGCGATCGAGGTGATAGATGCGGTCGATCGTTGTCGTCCCATCGGCAATCAAACCCGCAATGACGAGTCCCGCCGACGCGCGCAAATCCGTCGCCATCACGTTCGCGCCGGTTAACGCTGCGACGCCTTTGACGATAGCCGTATTGCCCTCGACCTCGATCGCGGCACCGAGGCGAAGCAATTCCTGAACATGCATCATCCGATTTTCGAAAATCGTCTCGGTGATGACGGAGGTCCCTTCGGCTTTTGTCGCGAGCGCCATGAATTGCGCTTGCATGTCGGTGGGGAACGATGGATAAGGCGCCGTCCGCACGCTCGCAGGACGAAGCGGCTTCGTGCGGCGAACGCGAATCGTCGAATCCTCCATCGAGATCTCGGCGCCGGCCTCGATCAGCTTATCGCTCACCGCTTCCAGCGTATCGGGTCGAGTGCCGGTGATCGCGACGTTGCCGCCCGCAGCCGCCGTCGCAGCGACGAATGTTCCGGTCTCGATTCGATCCGGCATGACGACGTGCGTCGCGGCATGTAGCCGCTCGACACCTTCGATCGTGATCCGGTCGGAGCCGGCGCCGCTGATTCGCGCGCCCATCGCATTCAAGCAAAGCGCGAGATCGACGACCTCCGGTTCGTGCGCGGCATTCTCGAGCGTCGTAATGCCCTCGGCGAGCGCCGCCGCCATCAGCAGATTTTCGGTCCCGGTGACCGTCACGACGTCGAACACGTATTTGGCGCCCGCGAGCCGCGCTGCGCGCGCGTTGATATAGCCATGGTCGAGATCGATCTCAGCGCCCATCGCGATCAGGCCTTTGACATGCTGATCGACCGGACGGAGTCCAATCGCACAGCCGCCCGGCAGCGAGACCCGCGCCTCGCCGCAGCGCGCAAGCAGCGGCCCGAGCGCAAGAATCGACGCACGCATCGTTTTCACGAGCTCATAGGGCGCGAGCGGCCAATCGATGTGGCGGGCGTCGAGCACGATACTGTCGTCATCGCCGCGCTCGCTTTTGACGCCCATTTGCGCGAGCAGCGTCACCATCGTCCGCACGTCGTTCAAGCGCGGCACGTTCGAGAGCTTGACCGGATCCGCGGTCAGCAGCGAAGCGCAGAGAATCGGCAGCGCCGCATTCTTCGCGCCGGACACGCGGACCTCGCCTTGCAGCGGCAGTCCACCTTCGATGACGAGCTTGTCCATTCGTTATCGATCAGCGCCCTTCAATGGCGAATCTTCCAACCGCGCGCCAGCAATTGGATCGCCAACGCGGCGAGGAGCGCGGCGCATCCGCCGACGACGGCGAGACAGAGAATCGGCGGCGCGTCGGAGAGACCGAAAAATCCATAGCGAAAGCCGTCGATCATATAAAAGAATGGATTGAAATGCGACACGACTTGCCAGAACGGCGGCAGCGAGTGGATCGAATAGAACACGCCGGAGAGAAAAGTCAGCGGCATGATGATGAAATTCTGGAACGCGGCGAGCTGATCGAACTTGTCCGCCCAGATGCCCGCGATCAAGCCGAGAATGCCGAGGATGCCGCTGCCGAGCAACGCGAACGCCACCGCCCACAGCGGATGTGGCAGCTTCAGCAATTCGGGGACGAATGGAATCGTCACGACAAAAACGCCGAGACCGACCGCAATGCCGCGAACCATCGCGCCCAAAACGTAGGCGGCGAACATCTCCAGCGGAGAGAGCGGCGGCAACAAGACGAAAATCAGATTGCCGGTGATCTTCGATTGGATCAACGAAGACGACGAATTGGCGAACGCATTTTGCAGCAGCGCCATCATGACGAGACCGGGTACCAGAAATTGCGTGTAGCCGACGCGACCCCCAAAGACGGCGACGCGCGACTCGAGCACGTGCGAAAAGATCAGCAGATAGAGAAGCGACGTCAGGACAGGTGCCGCGATCGTCTGGAAGCTGACCTTCCAGAAGCGCAGGAGCTCTTTGTAAAGGAGCGTCGTCCAGCCATGTCCGACCGGCATGGCGGCGCTCATGCTTCGGGAAGCTCGGGCGAAGGCTGCCTTGCATCGGGCGTTTCTTCGCCGGCCATGATCTTCAGGAATACCTGCTCGAGGTCCGTCTCGGCCAGCGCCAATTCGTCGATTGCAATCGCGCCTTCGCGCAGCGCAGCGAGCAGCCGCTCGAGATCGGCATATACATCGAGCGCGATATAGAAGACCCCACCTTCGTGCCGGAGGATGCGGTCGTGCCATGGTGCGGGCACGCGCGCCGCGGCAAGGCGAACCGTCAAGCCGTGGAAGCGCGACAAGAGGTTTCGTGTCGTGTCGAGCGCAACGACGCGGCCGCCCTTCAGCATGGCGATCCGTGCGCACAGCGCCTCGGCTTCCTCGAGATAATGCGTCGTCAGTATGATCGTATGGCCGTCGCGGTTCAGCTTGCGGATGAACGCCCACAGATTTTGCCGCAGCTCGACGTCGACGCCTGCCGTCGGCTCGTCGAGCACGATGACCGGCGGCTTGTGGACGAGAGCCTGGCCGACGAGAACGCGTCGCTTCATGCCGCCGGATAACGCGCGCATGTTCGCATCGGCCTTCTGCGTAAGGTCGAGATGGTGAAGGATTTCGTCGATCCACGCGTCGTTGTTGCGCAGTCCGAAGTACCCCGACTGGATTTCGAGCGTCTCTCGAACGGTAAAAAACGGATCGAACACGAGCTCCTGCGGCACGACGCCAAGCGAGCGGCGCGCATCGCGGTAATCGGAGACCACGTCGTGTCCGAGGACCCGCGCGCGACCGCGATCCGCGCGCGTCAATCCCGCGACGATGGAAATGAGCGTCGTCTTGCCTGCGCCGTTGGGGCCCAACAAACCGAAGAATTCACCTTCCTCGACCGTCAAATCGACGCCGGCAAGCGCCTGCACGCTGCCGAATCGGCGTGCAATGTCGACGACTTCGACGGCAGCAGTCATTGTCAAAGCCCCGCGCTCGCGGCTGTCGTCCGCTCGCTGCCTCCGGCGGGAGCGCATTGCGCACCTAGGGACGGCCCTGCGGCGCACATCATTGGACTCCCACCGCCGCTGCGCCTAGGGATCGATCAGCTTGTCGACGCCGTAAACGATTGCGAGCGACTTGAGGGACTCGGGAACCGACGCAAGCGTCAGCGCGCGGCCTTCGGCGAGCGCGCGGCGCTTCAGCACGATCATGACGGCGAGCGCAGCCGAATCGGCCTGCAACAGACCGCGAAAGTCGACGATGCCGTCTGTCGGCGGTGTCAGCACCTCGCTGTCATCGAGAACGCGCGCGGCGTTGTCCATCGTAAGCGGACCCTGGAATACCCAGCGCCCGCCATCATCAGTGGCCGCGAACGCGCCCGAGGGCGACGAGCGAGCCGAGCCGTAGGGCGTCACTTGGCGCCGCCGCCGTTCTTGTTGCTCAAGGTCTTGATCAGACCATCGATGCCGCCGGCGCGTACCTGCTCGCTGAATTCGTCGCGATAATTGGTCACCAACGAAACCCCGCCGATGATGACGTCGTAGGCCTTCCAAGCGCCGTCTTTCTTCTCCATCCCGTAATCGATTTGCACGGGTGGCTGACCCGGGCGGATCACTTCCGTGCGCACGATCACGTCGCTCGAGCTCGGGTCGGCGCGCAACGGTTTGTAGTCGATCGTCTGATCGCGATACTGAGTCAACGCACCCGAATACGTGCGTACCAACAGCGTCTTGAATTCGCTCGTGAGACGCTTCTGCTGTTCTGGTGTCGCCTGGCGCCAGTTGCGGCCCATCGCCAGCGCCGTCATCCGCTCGAAGTCGAAGTTCGGCGCAAGCTTCGCTTCCATCACTTCGCGAATGCGCCCCTGGTCACCGGATTGAATCTTCGGATCGCTCTTGATCGTCTGCAGAACATCCTGGGAGACGCGCTTCACCATTGCGTCCGGCGCTTCCTGCGCGTGCGCCGCGAATGCAAACACGGCGGCCAACGCCGCCAATCCCATTCGAATCGTTATGCTCATTGCTGATCCTCTTTCTCGGGCGGCACCTTGCCCTCGTACAGCAAGTACTGCCGCCGCTGCAGATAGGCGCGCCGGATGAACGTGTAGCGGTCCAGTGCCGCCTGATCGATCACCGATTCAGCCTGCAGCGCTTGCGCGCGGAGATCCACGGCACCGACGCCGTAGAGAATGTTCCGCGTCGGCACGTCAGGCACGTAGCTGAGCGGTCCGGTATAGGCGCGGACCACCAACCCCGTTCCGTCGCGCACCGTGGTCGGCCCGATCAGAGGCACGAACAGATAGGGGCCCTGCGGAAATCCCCACGTGCCGAAGGCGAGGCCGAAGTCCCAATCCCCTTTCGGAATGCCGCCGTCCGAGGCGACGTCGATCAGACCGCCGATGCCGAACAACGTGTTGACGATAACGCGACCGAGATCGTGTCCGGCGAGGTCCAACTTGCCCGACATGAGCCCGGTCACGGCCGAGAACAGGTCTTCGATGTTGCCGAAGAAATTACGAATCGTTTGCTGAATCGGCTTCGGCGTGTAATCGACATACGCCTGAACTGCCGGCTTGACGAGGTGGCCGTCGATGACCTGATGCACCTCGTACATCCCGCGATTCCACGGCTCGAACGGATCGGCCGGTGATGCAGGACCGGTCGTCGCACAGCCGGCGAACATCACGGCAGTAGCCGCGACGACAATCAGACGGCCGAGCGCGAGGGGGCGTTCACCGATTTTCACTTTCCTTCTCCCAGCGTCGACGCCTTGTCGAACAGAAACTGACCGATCAGCTTCTCGAGCACGACCGCCGACTGCGTCTTGGTAATCATCCCGCCATCGGCGAGCATTTGCGTATCGCCGCCCGCGTCGAGACCGACATAGACCTCACCGAGCAAGCCGGAAGTGAGAATCGAGGCGATCGTGTCCTTGCTGAACCGATAGCCCTGATCGACCGACATCGTCACGACGGCGCGATACATTTTCGGATCGAAGCGCACCCGATCGACGCGGCCGATGACCACGCCCGCGGCCTTGACCGGCGCGCGCAGCTTGAGTCCGCCGATATTGTCGAATGCGGCCTCGATTCGATAGCTCGGCGTGCGTTGCAGCGACGTCAGATTGCCGACACGCAGTGCGAGAAACACGATAGCGCCAATGCCGATTACCACGAAAAGGCCCACCCAAAAATCGATCGTCGCGCGGTCCATTTTGTTTTATGCGTTCAGCCATTGGCGGCTGTCACGCCTCGGCCTCCTTGTGCCGATTCGATATGCGAAATGATGACCCGTCGGCCTCCGGTCGCGATTCGCGATTGCTCGCCGCCCTTCGGGCCTCGCCGCTCACGCGCCCCCCCGAAACATGAACACCGTGAGCAAAAAGTCCAGCGCGAGGATCGCAAGCGACGATTCGACCACCGTGCGCGTCGTCGCGGTGGACACGCCCTCTGCGGTGGGCGTCGCGACGTAACCCTCGAACACCGCGATCAGGCTCACGGCGACGCCGAACACGACGCTCTTGATGATGCCGTTCGTCACGTCCGGCCAGAACGCGATGCCCGCGCGCATGTTGCCCCAGAACGCGCCGGTATCGAGTCCGATCAATCGGACGCCCACGATATACGCGCCGAATACGCCAAGCACCGAAAAAAGCGCGGCAAGCAGCGGCATCGAAATGATGCCGCCCCAGAAACGCGGTGCGACGATGCGCGCCAATGGATCGACCGCCATCATCTCCATCGCCGCGATCTGCTCGGTAGTTTTCATGAGCCCGATTTCAGCGGTCACGGCGCTGCCGGCGCGGCTCGCGAAGAGAAGACCCGCCACCACAGGCCCGAGTTCCCGCACGAGCGACAAGCCGACGAAGATGCCGAGCGAATCGCCGGCGCCATATTTATTGAGCGCGTCGTAACCTTGCAGGCCGAGCACCATTCCGACGAAGAGTCCCGAGACGAGAATGATGACGAGCGAGAGCACGCCCGAAAAATAGATTTCCCGGAACGTGAGTTGCACGCGCATGAACGCTGCCGGCGAATGATAGAGGACCAGCGCGAAAAAGCGCGTCGCGAAACCGAGCCGGCCGACGGACTCCTGCGTCGCCCGACCGATACGGCGAATCACGAAGGTAAGCGCATCAGCTGGCATGCGCCAATTCCTCGGCGATGGGTTTCGCCGGATAGTGGAACGCCACCGGACCGTCCGGCGCGCCATCGACGAATTGCCTAACGAACGCTTCTTTCGACGAGCGCACCTCCGCGGGCGTGCCCTTCGCGACGATGCGTCCTTCGGAGACGAAGTATATGTAATCGACGATCTTCAGCGATTCGTAAATGTCGTGCGTGACGACGACCGACGTGATGCCGAGCGCATCGTTCAGCTTGCGAATCAACTGGCCGACGACTCCAAGCGAAATTGGATCGAGTCCGGCGAACGGCTCGTCGTACATCACGAGCATCGGGTCGAGCGCGATCGCGCGCGCCAACGCCACGCGGCGCGCCATGCCGCCGGAAAGCTCGTTCGGCGCAAGCTGCGCGGCACCGCGCAGACCGACGGCGTTCAGCTTCATCAGCACGAGATCGCGGATCAGCTCTTCGGACAAATCGGTGTGCTCGCGCAACGCAAACGCGACGTTCTCGAACACCGACATGTCGGTGAACAGCGCGCCGAACTGAAACAACATGCCGATTCGGCGCCGCATCGCGAACAACGCATCGCGGTCCAGCTCGGCGACGTTTTGCCCGGCGACGACGACGCGCCCGGCGCGCGCGCGCAATGCGCCGCCGATCAGCCGCAGAATCGTCGTCTTGCCGCAACCCGATCCGCCCATGATCGCGACGACCTGGCCGCGCGGAATCGCCATGTCGATTCCGGTCAAGACGAGACGGCGTCGATCATAGCCGAACGAAACCGACGTCATTTCGACGGCAATTTCCGTCGGGCACGTCGGAGGCACGGTCGCGGACGGCGCGTGGTCGAGCATACGGGATTGGAAAGCCAAAGGAACGCGGATTGTAGCGGTACCCCCAAAGCCGCCGCAATGACCGCCGGTCAATTGTGGGAGACGCCCCGGCCGCGGCGCTTCAACCCTTGAGAAGTCGCTGCTCGGCCGTGGCGATCGCGCCAGGTCGACCCAGAAGGACGACCGCATCGCCGACGTCGAAGCGCCAATCCGGTGCAGGCTTTTGGGGCCGCATGCCGCGCCGGCGTACCGCGGTCACCTCGACGACGCCGGTAAGCGGCAGATCGGCGAGCGTGCGACCCACCGCGTGCGCGCGGTCGGTCAGCAGGACCGAATGCAGGCGCGGCTGCAAATTCTCGGCTGCATCGGCGGCGTCGGTGGCCCCGTGAAAGAAGCCGCGAAAGAGGCTGTAGCGCTCCTCGCGGACGGCGCGAATGCTCTTCAGCACGCGATTCAGCGGCACGCCGAGAAGCAACAGCGAGTGGGACGCGAGCATCAAGCTGCCCTCGAGCACTTCGGGAACCACTTCCGCTGCGCCCGCTTCGTAGAGTTTATCGATTTCGCCGTCGTCGACCGTGCGGACGATGACCGGCAGGTCCGGTCGCTCGTGCTGAATGTGATGCAATATTTTCAATGCGAGCGGCGTATCGGCGAACGTGATGGCGACGGCGCGCGCCTTGGCAAGTCCGGCGGAAGTGAGCGCCTCGCGGCGGCTCGCGTCGCCGTAGACAACGCTGCCGCCGTCGGCAGCAGCTTCGCGCACGCGCTGCGGATCGGCCTCGAGGGCGATGTACGCGATGTCCTCTCGCTCGAGCAGACGCACGAGATTCTGGCCGCTCCGTCCATACCCGCACACGATGACATGATCCTGGCGCGCCATCGTCCTTGCGGCGATTTGAGTCACCTGCGCGGCGCGAGCGAGCCAGTCGTTCGCCGTGAGCCTCCGCACCAGCGGCTCGGCGAACTGAATCATCAGCGGCGCCGACAGCATCGAAACGATCATCGCCGCCAGCACGATCTGCGCGAGTGTTTCGCTCACGAGCTTGTTTGCGAACGCCAACGTGAGCATGACCAGCGCGAATTCGCCGGCCTGCGCCAGATAGAAACCGGTGCGAAACGCCGTCGGAAGCGGCGCGCCGAAAATCCGCGATAGCATGACGATCAGCGCCAGCTTCGCGATCACCGGTATCACCAGCAGCACGACGACCCAGCCGGCATGCGCGAGCACGACGCGCAAATCGAGCGCCATTCCGACGACGATGAAGAACAATCCGAGCAGCACGTCGCGAAACGGCTTGATGTCGTCTTCGACCTGATAACGATATTCGGTTTCTGAAATCAGCATGCCGGCGATGAATGCGCCGAGCGCAAGCGACAATCCGGCGCGCTCGGTCAAAAACGCAAGGCCGAGTGTGATCAGGAGCACGTTGAGCACGAATAGCTCGGATGATTTTTGGGTGGCCACCAGATGAAACCACGCGCGCATCGGCCGCTGACCCAGGTAAAGCAGGACCGTCAACACCGCGGCCGCCTTGATCAGTGCGAGCGCAAGCCCCGCGGCCATGTCGGCAGGCGGCTGGGCCAACGCCGGGATCACGGTCAGAAAAGGCACTACCGCCAGGTCCTGAAACAACAGCACGCCTATCACCTGCCTGCCATGCAGCGTGTTCAACTCGAGTTTTTCCGCGAGCAT
>DASXPO010000007.1:0-7301 GCA_036493535.1 Casimicrobiaceae bacterium | reverse complement strand
CGGGCAGATATTTGGTGCCTTTCCCCGCGGCGACGACCTCGAAACCGGCGGCGCGGCACCAATCGACCATCTCGCAAATCAACGCCGGCTGATCGCCGTAGGCAAGCGAGTAGACGACGCCTGCTTCATGCGCGCGTTGCGCAAGCAGAGGACCGGCGAGCGCATCGGCTTCCACGTTGACCATCGCGATGTGTTTGCCGTTCGCGCAGCACGCGAGCGCATGTCGGATGCCCGCTTCGGGGCTGCCGGTTGCGTCGATGACGATTTCGATCTCGGATGCCGTGATCAGGGCGAGCGCATCGTCGGTGACGAACGTCGACCCGTCCCGCCGCGCCGCGTCGAACGAGCGCGCTGCGACGCGCTCCGGCGGCCAGCCGGTTCGTGTCAACGCCGCCATGGCACGTTGCGGCTCCAGATCGGCGATTGCGACAACGTGGATCCCGGGCGTGTGCTTCGCCTGCGCAAGGTACATCGAGCCGAATTTTCCTGCGCCGATCAGACCGACGCGGAGCGGCTTCTGTTCGGCAGCGCGCGCCTGAAGCTTGGCGTACAAGTTCACGGTCGCGCAGTCAGAGGATGTAGCGCGACAGGTTTTCGTCGCCGGCGATGCCCGCCAAGCGCTGGTCGACGAATGCAGCGTCGATGGCGATCGTGTCCCCGGTGCGGCGCGCAGCGTGGAATGAGACGTCCTCGATCAGCCGTTCCATGACCGTGTACAGACGCCGTGCGCCGATGTTCTCCTGCTTTTCGTTCACCGCATGCGCGATCTCGGCCAGGCGGCGTATCCCATCGGGACGAAACTCCAGATGCACCTGCTCGGTTTCGAGCAGCGCCTCGTACTGGCGCGTCAAGCATGCATCGGTCGACGTCAGGATGCGCTCGAAGTCCTCGACCGACAGCGAGGACAGCTCGACGCGAATCGGCAGGCGGCCCTGCAATTCGGGAATCAGATCGGAGGGCTTCGACAAGTGGAACGCGCCCGATGCGATGAACAGGATATGGTCGGTCTTCACCATTCCGTACTTGGTCGTGACCGTCGTTCCTTCGACCAGCGGCAACAGATCGCGTTGCACGCCCTGGCGCGAAACGTCGGCGCCCTGCATATCGGAGCGCGCGGTGATCTTGTCGATCTCGTCGATGAAGACGATGCCGTTCTGCTCGGCGGATGCAAGCGCTTTCGCCTTGATGTCGTCGTCGTTCACGAGCTTGGCGGCTTCCTCATCGGTTAGCTGGCGCAGCGCCTCTTCGACGGTCATCCGTTTCATCTTGCGGCGACCGCCGCCGATCTGCTGGAACATCCCTTGAATCTGGCTCGTCAAATCTTCCATGCCGGGCGGCGCCATGATTTCCATCTGCGGCGGCAACGCGGCGATCTCGACGTCGATTTCCTTCGTATCGAGCGCGCCTTCGCGCAACATTTTGCGAAACCGCTGGCGAGTCGCGGAGTCCGTCGGCTTGAGATCGTCGAAATTGACTTCCCGCACACTCGGCAATAACACGTCGAGCACGCGCTCTTCGGCGGCATCCGCGGCGCGATCGCGAACCTTGCGCGCCTCGCCGTCGCGCGTCTGCTTGACGGCCACCTCGGCGAGATCGCGGATGATCGCGTCGACATCGCGGCCGACGTATCCGACTTCGGTGAACTTCGTCGCCTCGACTTTGACGAACGGTGCGTCCGCGAGACGCGCCAGCCGGCGCGCGATCTCGGTCTTGCCGACGCCGGTCGGACCGATCAGCAGAATGTTCTTGGGGGTGATTTCCTGCCGCAGCGGCTCGGGCACCTGCTGACGGCGCCAGCGGTTGCGAAGCGCGATCGCGACGGCGCGCTTCGCGGCATCCTGTCCCACGATGTGCTTGTCGAGCTCGTGGACGATTTCCTCGGGGGTCATTTGAAACGACACGGCGGGCCTTCGCGCAGAACGAAACGGCCGCCCGATGAAGGCGGCCGTCGTATTTTACTGCTGACCGGTGTCGGCTACGGCACGAGCAGGCTTTCGCAGTTGCCGGGCTGCGAGGGCGTGGCCGAAATCGAACCGCCCTTCGGTACGCACTGGCTCGGCGGCAGCGGGACCTTGTTCTCGACGTGCGCGACGAGCAGGTCGAACGCCTTCTGCGCGTGCGGCTGAACCACGACGAGCTGCGGGAAAGCGGCGATGTAGCTCTCGATGTGATTGCCATTCTGCACTTCGTACAGCCGGTACTGCGCGTTGCGCTGATCGTTGTTTCCCTTGCGCGAAGCGTCGACGGCGTCTTCGTAAGCGCGCGCCTGGTGCTTGATCGGCAACAGTGCGTCGAGCGTTCCGGCAACCGTGATCAGCGGTTTCTTGATCTTCCCGGTCGTCGTGACCGCGTTGACGCTGTCGAACACGGACGGCGTCAGGCGAGCGAGATAGTTGTAATTGCCGACGCCCGCCGCGTAGGTCGCATAGGTCGGATCGAAGCGCAGCTGCCACTGGCAGACCGTCACTTCCCAGAAGTCGTTGTAATACCGCTTCCATAGTGAATCGGTCGGAGTCACATTGCGATTGACGATGTCGGGCGGAAACCCCGCCGCGAGAATGGCCTGCGCGGCCGCGCTGTTGGGGTCATATCCCGACGCTGCGTAGAGCGGGAAATTCTTCACGCCGACCGGGAGGTCGACCAGGATGTTCTCGGTCGGATTGACGTAGGTGCCCTCCCAATCGACGCCGCCGTCGAAGAGGTTCGGCGCTTCCTCGATGGCGCGGCGCACCTGATATCCGCCGTTCGAAGTTCCCACCGCATACGTGCGGCTCGGATAATGGTTGTAATTGGCTTTGAGCGCATCCTGCGCGAGCGCTGCCGTCGTCAGCATATAGCCGGTCCATTGCGTGAACGGCTTGTCGGGCAGGTTATCGTAGAAATGCACCCACAATAGCGAGGACGCACCTGGAAAGCTTGGCGGATTCACGCGGCACGATTGCGGATCGTTCGCAGGCTGCGTAACCGAGCCGAAGTTCACCGTGTAGAAATTGAGCACGCCTTTGTTCTGCGACGCATAGGCGTAGCCCTTCGGCAACACGTAGTCGCTCCAGGCGAAGTCGCCGTTGTATTCGCTCCGCGTTCCGGAAGCGCCGGCGACGACCAGCTTGCCGTTCCAGTCGTCGGGAAAGCGCAGCACGAATCGCGCTTGCTTCGTCGGATCGTCCGCGAACCAGCCTTCGACCTGGACACCGGGAACGGGTTGCGATGTCGGCGCCGGACCGTTCGAGATCACGCCGCGATCCGTAATCGGCGTGAAGGCTCCGAACCACGGGACGAGGCCGAGCACGGATACCCCAGGCAGCGGCGTGCCGTCGGCGAACGTGCTGATGGAATTGTTGGGCGGCGTCGTCGGATTCGTCAGCGGTTCTGGAACTTTGGTGCGCAAGTCGTCGCTATGAAAACAAATCACGCCAACTGCCTTGCCGACCAGGAACTGATCGAGCGCCGGACACCCGGGCCCTGCGAGCGCCGCAAGCGGCCACGGCATCGCCGCCAGCGCGATAAGGAGCCGGCTAAAACGCTTTGCTGCCATTGTCAAAACCCCCGTGAAGTTGATGTCGTCTCGTCGCCGATCGCAAGGCCGGCGAATCGCGAGTAACACGTCGTCGCGTATGTGTCGATCACCATCGCGTGCGTGCGAAAGCGAAGCATTACACGATCGATCGCGTGCTGCAATGAAAATGCACGAGCGCATCTGTGCAGTACACTACACTACGCATTCATGATCCTTTGCAGAGTCTCGATTCCCTTCCCGGAGATTTCATTGAGGCCGATTGTCGCGGCACTCCTATCGATTCTCATTTGCGGCTGCACTTACTCGGGCGGCAATTTTCGCTGGACTCAAAAGGAATCCGACGACGATAAGCCCAAAGAGAATCCCGCGGCCGGCTTGGTTGCGCCGCTCCGCGGACTCGGATCAGCAGTCAGCGGCAAGATCCGAGTGATCGACAAGGGCGATGGAGTCACGTTGCTCGTGTCTGCGATAAACATGCCGATCGGTGAATTTCGCGTTGCATTCCATCAGAACGGCAATTGCTCGTCGCCGAATGGATTCTCGGCCGGCCCCGCGTGGGCGCCGGCAGGCCTGTCGCCGACGAAGCTGGTCCCGTCGCTGTCGACCTTCGGCAGTCGCGACGGCAACGCCGAACGAGAGGTCCACGTCGCCGGCGTGCATACTCAGGGCGAGGACGGGCTTGCCGGCCGTAGCGTCGTGATCTATGGCGGCTCGACGATCAGCGAGATTCGACCCGGCGTGCCGAACAACGCATACGCCTGCGGCGTCTTCGAGCCGGTGCGGCCGCTTTTTTAGAGATGGCGATGGCGCTTCTCGTCGGTAAGAAGCTCTTGATCACCGGTGTGCTGTCGAATCGCTCGATTGCGTACGGTGTCGCGAAAGCATGCGCGCGGGAAGGCGCGACCCTTGCCTTTACCTACGTCAACGACGAGCTCAAAGATCGCGTCGCGAAGATCACGGCCGAATTCGGTTCCTGTCCCCTGGTTCGCTGCGATGTCGCTTCCGACGCCGATATCGAGGCGTTATTCGAAAATCTCGCGAGCGAATGGGGGAATCTCGACGGGATGCTGCATTCGGTCGCGTTTGCCCCGCGCGAAGCGCTGACCGGCGATTTTCTGGATGGAATGAGCCGGCAGGCGTTCGCGACCGCGCACGATATCTCGAGCTACAGCTTCGCGGCGCTTGCCAAAGGAGCGCGGCCGCTGCTGCGCGATTGCCATGCTTCGCTGTTGACGCTGACCTATCTCGGCGCGATTCGGGTGCTGGCCAACTACAACGTCATGGGATTGGCAAAAGCGAGCCTCGAGGCGAACGTTCGCTATCTTGCCGCTACGCTTGGACCGGAAGGTACGCGGGTCAACGCGATTTCCGCGGGTCCGATCAAGACGCTCGCCGCCGCGGGGATCGGCGGCTTCTCGAAGATTCTCCACTTCGTCGAAAAAAACGCGCCGTTGCGACGCAACGTCACGATCGACGAAGTCGGCAACGTCGCCGCGTTTTATTTCTCCGACCTGTCGAGCGCGATCACCGGCGAAGTCACCTACGTCGACTGTGGATTCTCGACGGTCGCCGCCGGCCTCGCGGAATGACCGGCGGAGCGGCGCCCCCACCCGCTCGCCCCTTCGACGCCGTGATCATCGGCGGGGGCCACAACGGCCTCGTCTGTGCCGCCTACCTCGCGGCCGCGGGCGCGTCGGTATGCGTGCTGGAGCGGCGGACAATCGTCGGCGGCGCCGCGGTCACCGAGGAATTTCACCCGGGCTTTCGCAACTCGACCGCGAGCTACACGGTCAGCCTTCTCGATCCACAGATCATTCGCGATCTTCGTCTGGCGCAGCACGGTCTTGCGATCGTGCCGCGCCCGTTCGCGAATTTTCTGCCGCTCCCCGGCCATCGGTATCTCAAGGTGGGCGGAGGGCTCCCGGCAACGCAGGCTGAAGTCGCGAAATACTCTGCGCGTGATGCCGAGCGGCTGCCGCAGTATTACGCGATGCTCGATCGTGCCGCGGAGTTGTTGCGTGAGCTGATGCGGCGAACCCCGCCGAATATTGTGGCGACGCCGGGGCGCGATGTCGGTGCTCTTTTCGAGGCATGGAAACTGGGACGGCGATTCCGCGGACTCGATCTCGGCGCGCGGCGCGACTTGGTCGAGTTGTTCACCAAAAGCGCCGGCGATTTGCTCGACCGCTGGTTCGAGTCCGACCCGATCAAGGCTGCGTTCGGCTTTGATTCGATCGTCGGCAATTTCGCGAGTCCCTACCAACCCGGATCGGCCTATGTGTTGCTTCACCATGTGTTCGGCGAGGTGAATGGACAACGCGGCCAGTGGGGTCATGCGCTGGGCGGCATGGGCGCGATCACGCAGGCGATGGCGAAGGAGTGCGAGGTGCGCGGCGTCGACATACGCACCAATGCGAGCGTGACGCGCGTCGTCGTCGAGCGCGGGCGCGCGTCGGCCGTCGAGGTGGCCGGCGGCCATGTCATTCGCGCTAAGCGCGTCGTCGCCAATGTGAATCCAAAATTGTTGTTCGATCAGTTGGTTTCCCCGGAGCACGTCGATCCGGATTTTCGCGCGCGAATCGCCGCGTATCGATGCGGTTCCGGCACGTTTCGAATGAACGTCGCGCTTGCCGAGCTGCCCGATTTCACCGCATTTCCGGGACGTAACGCGCAGACGCACCATGCCAGCGGGATCATCGTCGGGCCGTCTTTGCGTTACATGGAGCAAGCATATTTCGACGCGCGTACCGAGGGTTGGTCGCGCGCACCCGTGGTCGAGATGCTGATTCCATCCATTGTCGACGATTCGCTGGCGCCGCCGTCGCTGCACGTCGCGAGCTTGTTCTGCCAGCACGTGAATCCCCGGATCGGAGACGTTCAGCACGGAAAAACGTGGGACGATTTTCGCGATCGTGTTGCCGATTTGATGATCGAAACCGTCGATCGCGTTGCGCCGAACTTCAAACGCTCGGTCATCGGCCGGCGCGCCTTGACGCCGCTCGATTTGGAGCGCGAATTTGGCCTGGTCGGCGGCGACATCTTTCACGGTGCACTGTCGCTCGATCAGCTCTTTGTCGCGCGACCGGTACTCGGCAATGCCGACTACCGGATGCCGGTGCGCGGCTTGTACCTGTGCGGCTCGGGTGCGCATCCAGGCGGCGGCGTCACGGGATTGCCGGGACGCAATGCCGCACGCGAGATCATTCGCGACATGAGGCGGCGGCACTGATTGCGCTGCGCCGCCGGGCGCGACGAATCAAATCGAAGTCAACCGATAAGCCGGGTTCTGTTACGGCGAGCCTCGCAAGGTTCGCTATGACCGCCATTCCTCTAGGCACGCCGTTACCGGCGCGCTCGAGCCACCTACCCGCGGACGTTACGCGAGCAGCGTCGATGTCCGCCTACTTGGTGTTGCTCCGGATGGAGGTTGCCGCGTTTCACCCGCTTCCCTGTGAAGGAAAGCGACTCGTCTCTGTGGCCCTGTTCCTCGCCTTCATCGGCCGCGCGAGCGGCGACTTATAGCGGCCGGGCGTTACCCGGCATCCTGCTCTGTGGAGCCCGGACTTTCCTCTCCCCCTGACGCTTGCGCGGCAGAGGCAGCGACGGTCTGGCTGGCTTCGAGAAGTCAGGATAGCATTCCCGCCGCACGGCCGTCACAAGGACCCCTGCGCGAGCAGGGTGAAGCCCAGGAGCGAAGCTCGCGTTTGCAAGCGCTGGGGCGAGGCCGACTTCCGTGCGTAACGCAAATTGAACAATGCCGCGGAGGCCGAGGCGAATTACACCC
>DASXPO010000006.1:0-2761 GCA_036493535.1 Casimicrobiaceae bacterium | reverse complement strand
GTCCCCTTGACGAGCACCATATTGATGATCCCGATGACATCGCCGGTTTCCGGGTCGTATACCGGGCTGCCGCTGTTTCCCGGGTAGGCGGTCGCGTCGAGCTGAAAGACGGGAAACGAGCCGCTCGACAGCCGTCTCAATGTGTGCGGATCGAGATCGGCAGCCCGGCCTTGCGGAATCGCAATCGGCGTCACGACCGAGACCATGCCGCCGTGTGTTGCGGGATAGGGTCCGAGCACCGCGCCGATCGGAAATCCGGTGAACAAGACGTCCTGCCCTTCACGCACGAAATCGGAATCACGCACGCGCAGCGCCGGCAGCGGCGGCCCCGCGATCTTGATCAGCGCAAGGTCGGCGTTGGCATCGACCGCCACCGGCTTGCCGTCGCGCACCTGCGCCTCATCCTTCGCTTCCTTGGCCCGGCTCGGCAGCAGGATCGCTAACGTTTCGCCGTGCGCGACGTCGAGGACCGGCGGGACGACGTGCGCGTTGGTCACGATGACCGTCCCATCGCCGACCGCAAACCCGGTGCCGAGGAATTGGAATTGCGGCGTGCGCGTGCGCTCGAGCGTGCCGATCGCGACGACCGATGCGCGAACGCGATCGATCGTGCTGAAGCGGTCGGCTTGCGCGACACCGGCGCACAAAACCGCAGCGGCCGTCAGCGCGGTCAATGCTCGCATCGACGGCGCCGATTTCGAGTGCGCGTCCATCGAACACCCCCAAGGCGTGGCAGTTAGCGAAAAATAGGCGACGGCGCGACGACGCCCGCGTCGTATGGATGCGATTCGCGCGGAAACAATCGCAAAACGCGTTTGACGTAATCGCGGGTCTCGGGATACGGCGGCACTCCCCGATATCGGTCGACGGCGGCTTCGCCGGCATTGTACGCGGCGGCGGCGAGCGCGACTTGTCCCTGATAGTAGGCGAGGAGCCAGCGCAAATAGGCGAGTCCGCCGCGGACGTTGTCGTTCACGCTGAAGGGATTGCGCACCTTGAAGCGCGCGGCGGTCTGGGGAATCAGCTGCATCAGCCCGCGCGCATCCTTCTGCGATCGCGCCAACGGCTCGAAGTTGGACTCGACCGCGATCACGGCGAGCGCAAACCTCGGCTCGATCCCATACCGGGGCGCGACCTGCTCCACCAATTCGGCGATCTTCCGGTGGTTCGGCGGCAGGTTGACGAACGGATCGGGCTCCTCGAGCGCCGCCAGCGCGGGCGGGCGCTCGGGCGGCTTCATGCATTCGGGCAATTCGCCCTTGGAGGAGCCGATCCGCGCAAGCATTTTCTGCGCATAGTCATGGCCCGACTTGGCTGCGAGCGCGAAGAACGAGCTCGCGATCGCGTCGTCGCGTTCGACGCCGCGACCGTTGGCGAACATCCATCCGAGGTTGTACTGCGCTTCCGGATTGCCCGCCCGCGCGGCGACACAGTAGAGCGCGACGGCGGTCAGCGGATCTTTGGGCACGCCTTCGCCATGCTCGAACGCGATCGCCTTTGCGACCAACGCGGCGGTTGCATCTCCGTCAGTTGCCCTGGAGGCTTCCTGCGCGACGACGCCCGCTGCGATCGAAGCGAGGTAAAGCGCCCCGCCCCAGCAGACCGCGCGACATCTAAACGGCGACGCGCATCTATTCGCCACCATGCACTTTGCGGATGTCGGGAAGAGGAGCGGCCAATCGCGCGTCGTACCATCCGAGCGATTCGGCGAGCCCGGAACGCACGTCGTGGGTCGCCGCGTAGCCCAGCAGGCGCTTCGCCTTGCCGATGTCCGCTTGCGAATGGCGGACATCGCCGGGGCGAAATTTTTCATAGACCGGCGGAGCGATTCGCAACTGTGGGTGACGCGCATTCGTAAGCTCGCGCAGGATCGCGTAGAGCTCGT
The DNA here is from genome assembly GCA_036493535.1 of Casimicrobiaceae bacterium. GTDB lineage: Bacteria > Pseudomonadota > Gammaproteobacteria > Burkholderiales > Casimicrobiaceae > VBCG01. The sequence continues at coordinate 876 of DASXPO010000006.1, read as the reverse complement.
TCAGCGACATTCGTCCACCGACCGCGACGTTGTATATCTGGTGCTCCGCGGCGGCATCGGTCGTCGTCGCCGCAAGCAGGTTCGCTTGCACGACATTCGCGATGTAACAAAAATCGCGCGTCGTCTCGCCATCGCCGTAAATGGTGATCGGCGCGCCGTGCAGCATGGCAGCGGCCCAGCGCGGAATCACGGCGGCGTACGCGCCTTCCGGGTCCTGGCGCGGTCCGAATACGTTGAAATAGCGAAGACCGATCGTCGACGTACCGTAACATTGATCGAACACGTCGGCGTAGAGCTCGTCGAGGTACTTGGTGACCGCATACGGCGACAGCGGTCGGCCGATCTGGTCCTCGACTTTCGGCAGGCCCGGATGATCGCCATACGTGGAGCTCGACGCCGCAAAAACGAAGCGCTTCACGCCGGCGTCGCGGGCGCCGACGAGCAGATTCAAGAAGCCGGTCGCATTCGCTGCGTGAGTGGCGAGCGGATTTTCGATCGAGCGCGGAACGGATCCCAGCGCCGCTTCGTGCAGCACGACGTCGACGCCGGCACACGCATCGCGACACGTCTTCGGATCGACGATATCCGCTTCGATGAATCGATGACGGCGCCACGCTCCGGCGCCGACTGCCGCCTTTACTTCATCGAGATTGGCGCGGTGCCCGGTGGAAAAATCATCGAGTCCGACCACGCGCTGATCCAGTTTCAACAGCGCCTCGACGAGATGCGAGCCGATGAAGCCGCCGCTGCCGGTTACGAGCCAGGTGAGCGGCTTTACGCGGAGCGAGTCGATGGCGACGTCCAGCGCGGACGCTCGCGGCACTGCAGTCAACGAGGGCACTACAGTCTCCACACGTCGATGCCCCGTGCGCGCAG
>DASXPO010000005.1:0-13273 GCA_036493535.1 Casimicrobiaceae bacterium | reverse complement strand
CCACCTTCCGCCGCCACTCGCTGCGGGTTTCCATCACGAGTTCAACGAGAAGGCGCCAAGCTTGCTCTGCCTCGGAACGGCGCATGGGAGCGGAACGTTGCGCCTGGCGGCTCATACGGCACTCGGTTCCTTGAGCAGGTGCGCGATTCTCTCTGTGCTGGCGCGCGCTCGTACTCCGCTCGACATCAGGCCCAGCACAGCGATCAGCATTCCAAGGCCGACCAGTATCCACCAGAAAGGATGCGTCGCCCGTGGAAAATCAGCCCACGCCTCGGCGCTGTATTCGCCCGGCGCACCGATCAGCGCACCAGCGAGGGCCACGCCTATCGACACGCCGATCTGCCGACTCGTAGACGCCACAGCCGAGGCCAATCCCGCCTGCGCGCGGGGCATGCCTGACACAGCAGCAAAAGTCACTGGCGCGTTGACCATGCCGAAGCCGACGCCGAAAAGCGCGTACACAAAAACCAGAGTGGAAAGCGGGGTCTGGGCCTGCAATTGCGTCAGGATCAGCGCGTTCAACGTCAGCATGGCGCCACTTGCCAAGAGGGAAGGCCGCACGCCGTGTGTGCCCACCAGGCGTCCGGACAGCGGCGACACGATCACGACTGGAAGCGCAGCCGATGCGATCATCACGCCTGTACCAAACGCCGACAGCCCGCGCACCTCCTGCAGGTAAATCGAGTTCAGGAATAGGAAGCCGCCGAAGGCTGCGAACATGCATACTGCAATCAAGGTGGCCGCACTGAATGGCAGGCTTCGGAAGAAGCGCAGGTCTAAAAGCGGTTCGTGACGGCGCCGCTCGTACGCGACCAGGCCCGCAGCCGCGAGCACTGCCAGCAAAGCGGCACCACCGGATACCGCAGCGCCGCGGGGACTCTCGATCACTGCATAGACAAGTGCAGCGAGACCGACGAGCAAAAGAGTTTGCCCGATCGGATCGGGCTGTCGCGGCCGCGGCGCGCGCGACTCGGGTACATAGCGCGCAGTAAGCCATAGGGCAATAACGCCGATCGGTATATTGATCCAGAAGATGGCATGCCAACCGATGCTCTGGGTCAGCACCCCGCCCGCGAGCGGACCCAGCGCCAAAGACACCCCCGCTACCGCACCCCAAATGCCGATCGCCCGGGCGCGGGCTTTCGCCTCGCTGAACGTATGGACGATGATCGACATCGCGACCGGATTCATCATTGAACCCCCCAACGCTTGCACCACTCGCGCCGCGACCAGCCAGCGGATATCCACGGCTAAGCTGCATGACAGCGAAGCAAGCGTGAACAAAAACATTCCTGCCTGCAATACCCTGCGGCGCCCGAAGCGGTCGGCCATGGAGCCGCCCAGCATCAAGAAGCTCGCTATCACGATCGTATAGGCATCGACCACCCATTGCAGGTCACTCAGCGACGCCCCCAGTTCTCGTCGAATGTCCGGCAGCGCCACGTTCACGATCGTGGCATCCATCGACACCAGGAAGAGGCTCAGACAGCAGGTGGCCAGAACCACGCGTTGTCGAACGAGCGAAAGGGGTGGAGAAGTCTCAGATCCGCCAATACTTGTATTCATACAATGATTGTATAAGTACAAGCGAACGGCGTCAATAAAGTCAGGCGACGGAAAATCATCGCAGCTGGGCGCGTTTGGGAGCCCCCACAACCAGAATATCAAGGGCTTGCAACGCTGCAGGCCTTTTTTTGTTTTGACGATTGCGACCAAGCGGTGCCGTAGGTTCGTTTTTCTGCGCGAAGAACCGTCGTGCAGGTCTTCGGCGAGAGGGGGAGGATCAATGAGTTCTCGCCATCGAGGTACAGTTGATGGCCAGCTCAAACTTGGTGGACCGGTCAACTTGCCAAATCTGATCACCTTCGCTCGGCTCGTCCTCGTACCGATCGTGGCGTACTTGATCATCTCGAAGAGCTATGCGGCGGCGGCAATAGTGTTCCTGATTGCGGCGCTGAGCGACCTTGCCGACGGCTACATCGCGCGTCGGTTCAACCTGGTGTCAAAGCTCGGGGCGCTGCTAGACCCCGTTGCCGATAAGCTCAACATGTTTGTCGCGACAGTCACGCTGGCCCTGCAGGACTTGCTTCCGATATGGCTCGCGCTGGCGATCGTCGCGCGCGATATTGCGATCGTGGCAGGCGTGCTCGCCTACCGCTTACGGGGTAGAAGTCTCGAGATGAAGCCCACCCGCCTGTCCAAAGTGAACACGTTTCTCGAGTTTTTAGTGTTGTTGCTGGTGCTGTTGTCGGCGGCGCGGTTCATTGCGCCTGCTATCCGGCTATCACCGTTGTTCCTGGTTGTCCTGGCCACTGTTCTTGCCTCAGCTGGGCAATACGCGTGGCTGTGGAGCCGCGGGCGTCTTGCGTCGCACCCCAGACGCTAGAGAATCTCGGTTCGACGAAACGGCATCGCGGCGCTCACGACTGCGAAGCGTTTGTGCACGTGCATTGGCAAGTTCTGCGGGCCGGGCGCTGGTCGCGTGACGCGCTCCGCGAGCGAGCAGCTTCCTTCCGCTGCCCGCTCGCGGCTATGCGTTCGATTTTCCGGCTATTGGGTCGACGTGAACGTCCCGGGAACGGGATACGCCAACCATGTGTCGGCCAGCGGCACCTTCCCGGCCGGCGTTGCTTTCCAATCGCATACGCCGCTTGGAAACACGCTGCTCACCGATGCGAGCTGCGCAGCATTGAGTGGCGGGTTGTAGTCGGCGGCGTCGATGGGCTTCAGCGCGCACTTGAACACATCGTCGGTCGCGAGCGCGCCCGCGACGAGGCGGGGATCCTTGTAATACGGAAACATCTGAGCGCATTGTGACGCGTTCGTGATCCTGTTGATCGAAGCGTCGTAGCAGGAGTCGACGAGCGCGGCGGGCTTGTTCCGCACGACCTTCTGCGCCGGCGCGCCCGGACCATCGTCGTCGGCGATGTTCGCGAGCCACTGATCCATCAAGTCGAACAGCCGTCGCGAAACGATTGCCAGCGGCGAAGTGGATGACCCCGTGTCGCCTCCGAGAGTGCCGGTCGACTGCACGGTCACGATCACCTGGTTGTCGGCATTCCCGTTGGCGGCGATCAGCCGTGCGCGATTGACACCGCTGTGATACGAGTTGTGAACATCGACTGCGCCACCCGATTGGACGAAGTCGAGATAGGATCGAACGTCGATGATCGGAACCGAGGTGAGACCGGCGCCGAATTCGTTGACGCGCCCCGTTTGATAGGCGGTTTTCAAAGCGGTTGGATCGCCGACGGTCCGATTGGCTATGACGTTGCCGTCGATATCGTGACCACCGGCGTGCGCATTGAGGTCGATGAACTGGTCGAACGTGATCGCGCCGGCGTTCAGCGCGCCCAATCCGTATTGAATTCCGACGTTGTCGAAGGGCCTGCGGGCGAAGCCCGTGCTTGGATCGATCCCGAAAATGTTGACCATGTTGTCCTGATACGTGCACCGCGCCCCGCCCGGATTGGTGACCGGGTTATAGACCAGCGCCGCAGGCACCGACGTCGCATTGCAATTGTTCGCCCGCAGATTCGGATAGCGGGTTCCATTGCTCACGCAGTAGCCGAAGTCTTGCATGCCGGCGACCGCGGTCTTTTGCGCTTGCGTCCAGGTCAGCGCTGAATTTCCGATCGCATGTACCAATAGCTCGCAATCGAAGAGCGGATTCAGGAAGCTCATCTGATCAGGGAACGCGCGTCCCGGCATCACGCCGTCGAGCAATCCCGGATAGTTGTTGCCAAGCAGGTGCTGCTGCATCGAGCCGCCCGACCCGCCCGCGCCGATCGTGTAGCGCGGCAAGCCGAATTCCTCGATGAAATGCTCCTTGATCATCATCGCTGTTTCGGCCGAAATCACGTCGGCGCAGGTCGTTCCCGTCACGTTCAACGATCCGGCGATGACCGCATATCCCTTCGATAGAAAATAATCCTGGTATCCGACCTGACCATCTTCGAGATTGTTCGAGGCTGCCGTGAGCCCGCCAACGGACCGGCCCTGGTGATAGCCCGCCTGACAACCGCCGCCGAAGCTGTACACGAGGCGACCGTTGTAGCCCGGCGTCCGCGTATAGACGGTCGGAAGCGGACCTGATGGGTCGTGCAGGATTGCCACGACGTACACCGCGCGGTTGATCGTTCCCATCTCTCGTCGCACGATGTACGGCACGGTGTTGCCTTCATTCGTCGTCGTCGTCGCGAGATCGGGCGGACGTGACCCCGCAACGTTGTAAGGCTGGAAGCTATTCGTTGTCGTCGATCGATAGAAGTAGTCGACGCGAGTCGGCGCACTGCAGTCGGTGTCGAGCGCGTTACCGAGGCCGAGGAAACTGGTTTCGCAGACGTAAGGCGTTTGATGCGGGCCGGAGATCACCGGTCCGGTGATCGGATAATTCGTGATCTCGAGCGTCTCGTCCTTGATGCCGGACGATCCGTTCCCTTGCACGCGGACGACGTTCTTGCCGAGGGTCAAGCCGGCAACAAGGCCGATCAGCGTATCCGGATCGCTTCCCGGGTGAAAGGCGCCTGACACGTCGTGCCCGTTCAGGGTGATCGACAGCGGATGGTTCTTGTTGTCGTGCTTGTAGTTGATCTGCAGCAGGACATCTCCAGCGGTCACCAGGTTCGCGTGCGTAGAGACCGCCTCGATTCCGTACCCTTTGTCCTGTTTTGCGGCAACCGGCGTCACGCATAGCGCGCCGATCGCGAATGAAACGACAAGCGCAGCAGCGAACTGTCTCATTGCGTTCTCCTCCAAGGTAAACCATTCTTCGACGGTTGCTCCCTTCGCACCGGCGTTTTTTGGGACGCGAAGCTGGCAGCACCGCTTTACCCCCCGCTTCGCGCAATGTAGAACGATGGACGGCAAATGTGAAGCGCCTCCACGGTCCAATCTTTCAGAGCGCTGTGCTCACACGCCAGGGATCGGGATAGGGCAGGCGAGGGTCGTGCGCTTCAGAGCGGATGCAAATATTCATGAAAAAAACGCCCGCAGCTCTGCATACGTTTCATCGGGCGCTTGCTCTGCGGGATAGTGACCGCACGGAAGCATTGCGCCGCGCACGGCAGTCGCGCGCTCCCGCCACGCCTCGATGGGTTTGAAGCTGCGGTTCACGTGGCTCCGTTCGCCCCAGAGCACGAGGAGCGGCATCGGCAGGTTGACGTGGAGGTCGCCCTCGTCGTGCTGGAGATCGATGGACACTGCGGCGCGGTAGTCCTCGCAGACAGCGTGAATATTCTCTGGCGTGCAGCAGCGGATGTATTCACCGAGCGCCTCCGGCGTGAACCCGCTCATTCCGACGCCCTTCTTGTCCAGCTTCTTGCGGATATAGCGCTCGAGTCCATACGCGATCAGCATCTGCTCCGGATAGTCGTATGGTTGCGCCATGAAGAACCAGTGATACGAAGCGACGGCCCACCCCATCGTGATATGGTGCAGCACGTGGTGCGTCGGCACGATGTCGAGCATCGCCACGCGCCGCACGCGGTCGGGCTGATCGAGCGCCATCCGATGCGCGACGCGCGCGCCGCGATCGTGACCGCATACGTCGTACCGCTCGAAGCCCAACGAGCGCATCACTTCCGCCTGGTCCTGCGCCATCGCGCGAAACGAATAGCCGGCGTGATCCGAGCCGCCGTCCGGCTTCGAGCTGTCCCCATAGCCACGCAAGTCGGCGGCAATCACGGTGAAGTCCTGCGCGAGACGCGGGGCGATCTTGTGCCACATCACGTGCGTGAGCGGATTGCCGTGGAGCAGAAGCAGCGGCGGTCCCGAGCCGCCGTAGCGCAAATTGATGCGCGCCCCGGAGGTGTCGATCTGCGTATGTGCGAATTCCTCGAACACGGTAGGTCTCAACGGTTGCGATCCGCACGCGGCGCAACGAGCAACTGCGTCAACTCGCGCAAATTCTGCTGCGACTCGATCGTCCATACACAATCGATCACGCGCTGCGCCATCGCATCATCGAGGCCGCCCCACGTCGCGCACTCGCGGAATTTCTGCTGAAGCTCTTGGTCGGACATCGGGTTCGCGGGGCTACCCTTGCCGAAGTCGACCGAGCCTTTGATCACGCGTCCGTCGTTCAATTCGATTTCGATGATCGTCGTCATCTTGTCGAAGCCGGCGGCTTCCGCTTCAGGATGCACGCCGAATTCGACGCGCCGAATCATGTTCTGCACGTCCGCACGGTTGACGATGTCGTCAGTGAATTGCTCGAGGCCGGCCTTGCGCTCCAGAAGCAGGATCGCCATGCAAAATTCCATGCTGAACTTCGCCTGCAATTCGTTACGCGGCTGGTGGTGGATCAGCGCATTCGGCATGTTGTGGTTTGTCCCGACCTTGACTTTTTTGACTTGATCGGGCCGGATATCGTGTTTGCGAATGAGCTCCTGCATGACACTCATGCCGGGATGGGTCAGCGACCCGCTCGGATGCGGCTTGATGGACACGCCCGGTGAAGCGAACGTCCACGGCCGGCCGAGCTTGCCTTCGATCGTCTCCGCTGTATAGCCGCCGCCTGCCGCACGGAAGAAGCCGCGATCCGCCTCGAGGCCGACGGGCGACGCGGTAAACCCAAGCGCAGCGAGCTCCGCGGCGACGACGCCGCTTTCCGCCGCACGCCCCGCGTGCAAAGGCTTCGTCATCGTGCCGAAGTTCTCACGCAGTCCGCCCGCTTGACTCGCTGCGATCGAAAGCGCGCGCCGCGTCTTGTCGCGATCGAGTCGGAGCAGCTTCGACGCGCCGGCTGCCGCGCCGATCGCGCCGCACGTCGCCGTGCTGTGGAAGCCCTGCTGATAGTGGCGCGGAAGGATCGCTTCAGCGACTTTGCATTCCACCTCGACACCGATCTGGTACGCAACCATCATCTCGCGACCGGACAGCCCGTCGCGTTCTGCGATCGCGAGCACCGGCGGCAACGCAGGCGCAGTCGGATGCGTGAGAAGACCGTAAACGCGGTCTTTCAACACCGCGAGCTGCGTGTCGTCGTAGTCGTCGGCATGGATCGACACACCATTGGCGAAGGCCGCGAAGCGCGCAGCGACCGGCCTGCGATCGCCGCCGATGATCGTGCTTCCTCGACCGCCGGCGGACAACCCCAGCGATTCGAGATAGCGCCGGATGAGATGTCCGGTCTCGGACGCAGCGCCTGCGAGCGCCAGCCCGATGCCGTCGAGCACGGAACGCTTGCCAAGATGCGCGATGTCGGGTGGAATGTCTTCGGCTTTCGTCTCGACGATGAAATCCGCCACGTACCCCGTCAACGACGTTTCGGTTGCCATTGCATTTATCTCCTGCGCGCGAGCGCGAGCCTGGCCGCGAGCCGCGCGGCGTTCTCGAGCGCGCCTGTGTTCGCGCGACCCTGTCCGACAATGTCGAACGCGGTGCCGTGCGCCGGCGTCGTGAACACCGTTGCGAGGCCGCCGGTCACTGTCACCCCGCGATTGAACCCCTTGAGCTTCGTCGCGATCTGTCCCTGATCGTGATACATGATCAGGACCCCGTCGTATTCGCCGCCGAACGCCTTGATGAAAACCGTGTCGGCCGGAAACGGACCGCGGCAGCGGATGCCGCGTCCCGCGGCAGCGGCAACCGCAGGGACGATCAGGTCGATTTCCTCGCGCCCGAAAAGACCGTTTTCGCCGCCATGAGGATTCAGCGCAGCGACAGCGATGCGCGGCTCTGCGAAGCCTGCGCCGCGCATCGTGGTGTCCGCGAGCGTGAGCGCGTTCGCGATACGCTCGCCGGTGATTTGATCGAGCGCGGTGCGCAGCGATACGTGCGACGTCACCCGCGATACCCATACGTTGTCGAGCACATTCATCTCGCCGAAGAATCCGATGTGGCCGCAGAGATGCGCGAACATCTGGTGCTCGTCGTTGAAGCGCCAGCCGCCGGCATGCAGCGCCGCCTTGTTGAGCGGCGCGAACGTGATCGCCTCGATCTGCCCCGACTTCGCGAGCGCAATCATCCGCTGCAGCGTCTCGCCGGCGAGCCTGCCCGACTCCGGCGACACCTGGCCGCGCGGAAGGCGCGTGGGGTCGATGTTGCCGAGATCAATGATCGGCGTTTCGGTACGCGACCAAGAGATGTCTTCAGGTGTCTCGCAACTGCGCGTACGCACTTCGACGCCGGCATCGCGCGCGCCCATTGCGAGAACGCGTGCATCGCCGATGACGACGATCCGCGCCGCATCGGCGAGCCGTCGATCCGCGAGGATGCGCGCGCACTGCTCGGGGCCTATTCCCGTGCAGTCGCCGAGCATGAGGCCGAGCACGGGCAAATTTTGGTGAGGCGGGACCATCACGTGACCTTCCGCTTGGTAAAACGATTGACGACGACGATCAGCACGAAAGTGATCAACAGCATGGCGAGAGACAGCACGGCAATCGGTCCCCAGTCGTTGCTCTCGCGCAGATCGAACATCGTGACGGACACGGTCTTGGTGCGCGCAGTGAAAAGCAGGATCGTCGCGGACAGCTCGCGGATGGAGCCGATGAAGATCAGTATCCACGTCGCGATGATGCCGTTACGAATGAGCGGACCGGTGATGTCTGCGAGCACGCCGAGGCGCGAGGCGCCGAAGATGCGCGCGGCCTCCTCGAGCTCGGGATGGACTGATTTGAGCGCCGCATTGACCTGCTGGTAGCCGACGGGAATCTCCTTCGTCACATACGCGAGAAAAATGATGGCGAGCGTGCCGTACAGAACCACCGGCGGATGCGTGTAGGCGAGGAAAAGACCGACTGCGAGCACGATGCCGGGAATCGCGACGGGCGCGGTTGCCAGAAACGCAAGATAGCGATGTCCCCATACGAGGCGGCGTGCCGCAAGGTAGCCGACCACGGCCACGAGTATCGTGCCCGCCGTTGCCGCCGAAACGCCCAGGATGAACGTGTTCTGCAGCGCGAGCCGCGTCTGACTGAATTCGAAGAACACGAATCGCCAATTATCGAGCGTCAGGTTCGCCATTTCGAAAGCGCCCGACCAATTCTTCACGAAGGCCGTGCGCAACAGCACCCCGTAGGGCAGCAGGATCGAGCACGAAAGGACGATCGCAAAGAGCGCCAGCGCGGGAAACCTCCACGGACCGAGCTGCACGACGCGAGTGCCGGTTGCCTTGCCGCCGACGACGGCGTAGCCGCGCCGTCCCAAGATCAGTGTTTGCGTGCGCAGCAGCAGCACGCTGATCAGCAGAAGCGGCAGCGACGCCGCTGCGGCGAGCGCAAGCTGCGGTGGAAACTGGAAGAGGCTCCAGAGCTTCGTCGTGATCGTGTCGATGCCCGCCGGTAGCGCGAGAATCGCCGGCGGACCGAACAGCGTCATCGATTGCAGAAATGCCACGAGAAATCCGGCCGCCAAGGCGGGCATCACGAGCGGCAGCGTCACATTCATCGCGGTTCGCCACGGCGGCATGCCGAGAATCGCGGACGCATCCTCCAAATCGCCCGGGATCAGGTCCAAGCTGTTCGCAACGAAGGTGAACACGTACGGAAAGCAGTAGAGAGCGATCACGAACACCATGCCGCCCGCGGAGAAAATATTGACGAGCGGCTGCGCCTCGAAAGGCTTGAGGTCGAACATCGCGTAATACCACTGATTCAGGATGCCCGCGTTCGGTCCGCCGAGAAGAACCCATGCGAACGCGCCAAGGAACGGCGGTGTGACGAACGACGCCAGGATGAGCATTCGAAACATGCGCTTGCCGGGCAGATCCGTACGCGCTACGAGCCACGCCATCGGGCCCGCGATGGCAACCGAGATCGATCCGACGGCAGCCGACGTCCACAGCGTCGTGAAAAACGGCTTCAGGAACGATGGATCGGTGAAGAATTGCTGATAGTGATGAAGCGTGAATTCGCCACCGACGTCGCGCACGCTCGTCACGACGAGCCAGCCAATGGGCAAAAGAACCAGCAGCGCCAGCAGCGCGACGAACGCGAGCGACAGCGGCATCGTCCAGTCCAGGGCGCCCCGACGCGCGAAAACAATCGGCGCCGATGTGGCTTGCGTATTCACGCGTACACCGAAAGGCCTTCAGTTGCCGAAGATCGCCGTGTAGCGCTTCTTGATCTCGGCGATCTGCGGCAGCATGCCGGCCGGATCATCCGGCAAGAGCTTGATCTGCGAGAGCGGCGTGCGATTCGCCGGCTCCTTCACATCGGGATGCACCGATCGCGTGCCGCCCTTGTCGACCGTTAGTTGCTGCGTCTTCGCCGTGAAAATGAAGTTCTCGAAGAGCCGCGCGGCATTGGGATGCGGCGCTTGCGCAAAGATCGCACTCGGCGACGTCACGAACGGCGTCCCCTCCTTCGGGTAGATGATCTTCACCGGGCTTTTGTTGTCGATCTCGATGAACATGTTGTATTCGTTGCCGTCGACCATCACGGCCCTCTCACCGCTCGCGATGCTCTTCGGCGTCGCGGTCGTCGACTGCAATTGCTGCACACCTTGCTTCGACAGCTTCTCCAGGTAATCCCAACCCAGGGCCTTCACGATCGCATACGTACCGGTGAGGCTCGTACCGCTGTAGCCCGGATGCGACTTGACCAGCTTGCCTTTCCACTTCAAATCGAGCAGGTCGAGGTAGCCCGTGGGCGCGTCCTTTGCATCGACGAGCTTGGTGTTGTAACCCATGACGGAGAGCGTCGCCCTCCAGGTAGCGTAGTAGCCGTCCGGATCGCGGTGCTGCGGCGGAAATTTCAGCACGTCGGGTGGCACGTACTTCGCAAGCCAGCTCTGCTGTTTCCAAAACAGGAAGTGCGACGCGTCGGAGCTGTTGACGACGTCGACGTTGTGAATGTTGGACTGATACTCCTGGTTGATGCGCTGGAGCACGCGCTCCGAGCCCGATCGCTCCACCTCGACTTCGATGTCCGGATACTCGGAACGGAATGCTTGCGCGACTGCCTCCGCGACCTTGACATCGACCGACGTGTACCAGGCGACTTTGCCTTCTTTTTTCGCCGCAGCGATGAGCGCGGGCGTCATGTCCTGCGCGTTGGTTGGACCTACTACGAAAAAAGCCAGCGCCACAGCGGCGCAACTAATCCATCGTGACATCGTTTTCCTCCTACGTTGATTGGGTCTGTAACTTAGCTAAAGATGCTAACGCGCGAGCCCGCGACAGCGCTCCGGCTTGAATCGAACGCCGACCCGAGAGCCGGCGGCGACGTCGATGTCGGACGGTGCGCCGATCAACACGTCCTGTCCGACGTCGACGATGTAGTCGCGATGACTACCCAAATAAGCCTGGCCGCGCACCACACCGGGCAAAACGTTGTTGCTACCGCTATTCGCATGCATGGAAGGCAAGAGCTCGAGATCGTGCGTCTTCACGCAGATGCTCATCTCCGTGCCATCGCCAGTGAATTCGCCTGTCCCGATTTGCAAACGATGTCCTGATATGTCGACGATGCGATCGCCGACATGCCGCACCTTCAGCACGTTGCTGCCGCCGATGAAGCGCGCGACGAACACCGAATTCGGGGAATCGTAGACTTCCTTCGGCGTGCCAATCTGCTCGATCTTCCCCGTGTTCATGACGACGATGCGGTCGGCCATCGTCATGGCCTCTACTTGGTCGTGCGTGACATACACCGACGTGTACTTGAACTCCTGATGCAAGCGCCGTATCTCGAAACGCATGTCACTGCGCAAGTTGGCGTCCAGGTTCGATAGCGGCTCGTCCAGCAGCAGGATATCCGGCTCGGCGGCAAGCGCTCGGGCAAGCGCGACGCGCTGCTGCTGGCCTCCTGAAATCTCGGACGGATAGCGTTCGGCCAAACCTTGAAGCTTCGTCGCGCCGAGGAACGTATCCGTGCGCTTGCGCTTCTCCTCTGATGACAGCGATTTTGCCTTAAACGCATACGCGACGTTTTCGCGTACTGTCATATGCGGCCATACCGCATAGCTTTGAAAAATCATGCTCATCCGGCGCTTCTCCGGCGGGATGACGCTGTGCGCCGAGGAGATCACGCGGTCATCAACGCGGATCTCTCCGTCGTCGGGATGCACGAGCCCGGCGATCATCCGCAGCGTCGTCGTCTTGCCGCAGCCTGAAGGGCCGAGTAGACATACGAATTCACCGCTGTTGACCGACAGGTCGATTCCGTGGACCGAAACAACGTCCTCGTAACGCTTCAACAGCTTGATTAGTTCGAGTGTGGCCATGCCGCACTTATAACCGTCTGCGATCCTCGGACGGCGTTCGAGTCTCGCCAGCAGTCAGCACCCCGCGGTGCATTTACCCATTGCGTCGAACTCCATCGTCTTTCCCGACAGGGGAAACGGCATGGGCCGCGGCGAACAGGCAAACGACTGCGGTCCAGTCGAGCATTTCATGGAATTCCTCCTTGGGCTAGAGCGTCACGATACGCTTGTGCAAGTGCCGGGCGTTCGCGCGTATATGGGATCGTTACCATGGTGCTCGTGCAGCGCAAGCGAAAATACGCAGTCGAGACGATCTGAAAGGATTCATCATGCCGGTTCGAATCATCGACGTCCGCGAGATCACCAGGCCCATCGCGTCCCCGATTCGCAACGCGTATATCGACTTCTCGAAGATGACGACCAGTCTGGTCGCCGTCGTCACCAACGTCGAGCGCAAAGGACGGCGCATTGTCGGTTGCGGCTTCAATTCGAATGGACGCTACGGTCATGGTGGGTTGATCCGAGAGCGTTTCGCGCCCCGACTGCTCGAGGCCAATCCGGCGTCGTTGCTCGATCCGACTCGCGACAATCTCGATCCGGACCGCATCTGGTTCGCAATGATGGCGAATTAGAAGCCCGGCGGTCATGGCGAGCGCTCGGTCGCCGTTGGAACGCTCGACATGGCGGTGTGGGACGCCGTCGCGAAAATCGCCGACAAGCCGCTCTTCCGTTTGCTGGCCGAACGCCACGGCGTGGCGGCGAATCCGCGTGTGTTTGTCTATGCTGCGGGCGGCTATTACTATCCGGGCAAAGGCAACGATGCGTTGCGTGCCGAGATGCGCAGCTATCTCGAGCGCGGCTATACGGTCGTCAAGATGAGATCGGTGGCGCATCAATCGACGAAGATCGCGCGCGCATCGAGTCGGTGCTCGCCGAAATCGGAGACAGTGCGCAGCTCGCCGTGGACGCGAACGGACGCTTCGATCTCGAAACGGCGATCGCCTACGCGAAGATGTTGCGCGACTATCCATTGTTCTGGTAGGAGGAAGCGAGCGATCCGCTCGACTTCCATTTGCAGGCGACGCTCGCGCAGTTCTATCCCGGCCCAATGGCGACCGGCGAG
>DASXPO010000004.1:0-2029 GCA_036493535.1 Casimicrobiaceae bacterium | reverse complement strand
GATTCAAATGGACGCCCGCACCCCCGGCAATGACGTGGACAGCGACGCTCGCCGCATCATCGAGCAGGCGGCTGCCGCGCTCGCTGGCGGCCGCCGCAAAATTCCCGACAGTTTTCTCGCGCAGCTTTTTGCCCGCGCCGTTCCCGAGGACGTCGTGCATTACGGCGTCACCGATCTGGCGATGCTCGGCGAACGCGCCTGGGAATTCTTAAGTCAGCGTCAGCCAGGCACGCCGAAGATTCGATTCGAAACCTTGCCGCTCGGCTCTTCCGGCGATCGCAAGTCCATCTCGGTCATCGAGATCGTCAACGACGACATGCCGTTCCTGTTCGACTCGGTGCTGGGCGAACTGTCCGAACACCACCTCACCGTGCGGCTTACTGCGCATCCGGTTCTCGGCGTCAAGCGCGACGCCGCCGGCAAGCTTGCCGCGTTCGGCGCGGCGGATGCCGCCGACAGCACGCGCGAAAGCTTCATTCACATTCACGTCGATCCGGTCGAAGACCAGGCGCTGCAAGATTCCATCGTGCAGGCGCTGCAATCGGTTCTCGCCGAAGTGCGACTTGCGGTGTCCGACTGGCGGCCAATGCTCGAGCGCGTCAACGCCATCGTCGCCGAACTCAAGACCACGCCGCCGCCACTGCCAGTCGACGAGATCGCGGAAGCAATTGAATTCCTCAAATGGCTGCTCGCCGACAACTTCACCTTCATCGGCGTGCGCGATTACGTGTTTGACGGTCACAATCTGCAGCCCGATCATGACAGCGGGCTCGGCATCATGCGCTCGCGCGAATTGCGCGTGTTGCGGCGCGGGCAGGAGCTTATCGAGATCACGCCCGAGATCATGGCGTTCCTGAAAGAGCCGCGGCCGCTGATCATCGCCAAGGCCAATATTCATGCGCATGTGCACCGGCGCGTCTATCTCGACTACATCGGCGTCAAGCGCTTCGACGCATCCGGCAACCTGATCGGTGAATTCCGCATCGTCGGATTGTTCACGTCAACCGCCTATACGCGGTCCGCGCACAACATTCCGTACCTGCGGCGCAAGATAGCCAACGTCGAAGCGCGCGCGAGCTTTGATCCGCACAGCCACTTCGGCAAGTCGTTGGCCAACGTGCTTGAACATTACCCGCGCGACGAATTGTTCCAGATCGACGAGGACACGCTCTACAATTTTGCCGTTGCCATCATGCAGCTCGACGAGCGCCCGCGTGTGCGCGTGCTGGCGCGGCGCGACCGTTTCGATCGCTTCGTTTCGGTTCTCGTGTACGTGCCGCGTGAACACTACGACAGTCACATCCGCGCGAAAATCGGCGCGTACCTCGCAAGCGCTTTTGTCGGCCGCGTCTCGGCGTTTTATCCGTTTTTCCCAGAAGGCCCGCTGGTGCGCGTGCACTTCATCATCGGCCGGTCCGGCGGCGCGACCCCGGAGGTCGATCGGGTGACGCTGGAGGATGCGGTCTCCGACATCGTGCGCACCTGGCCCGAAGGGCTGATGCAGGCCTTGGCGCTCACCCATTCTCCTGATGCGACGAGCAAGCTGTTTGCCCGCTATCGCGAGGCATTTTCAGCCGGTTTTCAGGACTTCTATCCGCCGAACGTGGCGGCAGGCGATATCCGCGTCATCGAGGGTTTGAGCGAAAAGCGCCCGCTCGGCGTCGATTTCCATCACCGGCTGGAGGAAGAACAGCGCGCGGTGGGCCTGAAAATATGGAGCTTTGCCCGCCCGCTGCCGTTGTCGGAACGCGTCCCGGTGCTGGAAAACATGGGCTTCCACGTGGTCGACGAGCGCACCTTTCACATCGAGCCCAAGCACGAGGGCGCCCGCAACGTCTGGTTCCACGACATGTTGCTGGAGCGGCGCGACGGCGCGGCGATCGAACTGGACAAGGGCAAGTCGCGGCTGGAGGCAGCGTTCCTGGCCGTCATGCGTGGCATCGCCGAGAACGACGGTTACAACGCGCTCACGCTCGCGGGCGGCCTCGGCTGGCGCGACGTCGCATTGATCCGAACGCTGTCACGTTAC
>DASXPO010000003.1:0-1680 GCA_036493535.1 Casimicrobiaceae bacterium | reverse complement strand
AGCAGCACCTGTCCAAAATGCGGTGAATCGGTGGTCATCGGTCTATCACGAGAATCGCGCGAAAATCGTTGACGTTGGTGAGCGTCGGTCCGGTGATCACCGCGTCGCCAAGCGCCTCGAAAAATCCGTGTCCATCATTGTTCGCAAGATATTCGCGAGGTCGCATGCCCTTCGCCCACGCGCGTGCGAGCGTGTCCGGCGTCGCGATCGCGCCGGCGATCTCTTCCTGTCCGTCGACGCCGTCGGTGTCGCCGGCGAGCGCATAAATGCGAGGATGATCCTCGAGCGCGATTGCGAGCGATAGCAGGAATTCGACGTTGCGTCCGCCGCGACCGTGGCCATGCACCGTGACGGTCGTCTCGCCACCGGATAGCAACACGCACGGCGGGCGCGCCGGTTGCCGATGGGAAGCAGCCTGCTGCGCAATGGCAGCCATCACTTTGCCGACGTCGCGCGCTTCGCCTTCGATGCAGTCGGAAAGAATCAACGGAGCAATGCGCCCCTCACGGGCGATCGCAGCCGCGGCTTCGAGCGCCATTTGCGGCGTCGCGATGATCGAGATTTCGGCGCGCGCAAGTCGCGGGTCGGCTGGCTTCACCGATTCGCCGGCGCCCGACTCGAGCACCTGCAACACCGAAGCCGGTGCCTCGATCGCACAACGGCGAATGACTTCGAGCGCATCGGCGCAGGTCGTGGGATCGGCGACGGTCGGTCCCGACGCGATATCGATGGGATCGTCGCCGGGCACGTCCGAGATCAGTAACGTCACGACCCGCGCCGGATGACACGCCGCTGCGAGTCGCCCCCCTTTGATCGCCGACAGATGTCGACGCACGCAATTCATCTCGCGTATCGTGGCGCCGGATTTCAGCAATGACCGATTCACCGCCTGCTTGTCCGCGAGCGAGACGCCTTCGAGCGGAAGTGCGAGCAGCGCCGAACCGCCGCCGGAAATAAGGCACACGACGAGATCGTCGGCCGACAATCCGCGGACGGCGCCGATGATGCGTGTTGCAGCCGTTTCGCCTGCGGCATCGGGCACCGGATGCGCCGCTTCGGCAATCTCGATCCGCCGGCACGGCACGGCGTAACCGTAGCGCGTGACGACAATCCCGGACACCGGCGACGTCCACGCCTCGTCGAACGCCTTCGCCATCGCCGCCGACGCTTTGCCGGCGCCGATGACAATCGTGCGACCCTTCGGCGGGTCGGGCAAATGGGGCGGCAGACAACGCGCGGGTTGCGCCGCCGCGATCGCGGCATCGAACATCCGGCGAAGGAGCGCCCGGGCCGGCGTCATCGACATTACCGCACGGGCGGTTTCTGACCGATCTGGAAATTCGCAAGATTTTCGAGCGCGCGCACGAGACCCGAGTGATCCCACCCGGCACCTCCGTTGGCCGCGCAAGCGGTGAAGAGCTCCTGGCAGGTCGCCGTGTTGGGGAGCGCCACGCCAAGCGCGCGCCCGGTTGTCAACGCGAGATTCAAATCCTTCTGATGCAGCTCGATGCGAAATCCCGGCGCGAACGTGCGCTTCATCATCCGCTCGCCATGCACCTCGAGAATTCGCGACGATGCGAAGCCGCCCATCAACGCTTGCCGCACTTTGGCGGGATCGGCGCCCGCTTTCGCCGCATAGAGCAGCGCCTCGCCGACGGCTTCGATCGTCAGCGCGACGAT
>DASXPO010000002.1:0-7368 GCA_036493535.1 Casimicrobiaceae bacterium | reverse complement strand
TCCGTAACCGAGGTCGCTGCAATACGCAACGAGGTGCACCTGCGGCATCGACATCGCGACACAGCACGACAGTCCCGCGATCACGAGCAAAGTCTGCAAGGCGCGATTCGAAAGGCCGAGCGCATGCATCGCGTGCGGCGTGGCAGCCGCATGCTTCGCGTCATGTGCTGCGATCGGCGGCGGGCGCCGCAGGAGCAACGCGAGCGGCAGCATTGTGGCGGCACAGAACGCGCCGATGCCGAAATACGTGCTGCGCCATCCGGCGGTCTCGATGAAATGCTGCACGACCGGCGGCCACAGCGTTCCCGCGAGATAATTGCCGCTCGCAAAGATCGCGACGGCGACGCCGCGACGCCGATCGAACCACAGCGACGTGTGTGCGAGGAGCGGCGCGAATGTGGCGGAGCTGCCCGCGCCGATCAACACGCCTTGCGCGAGCGTGTAAAGCCAGAGACTTCCCGCGAAGCCCGCGGCGATGTATCCAAGGCCCAGCGCAACGGTGCCGACGATGACGGGAACGATGATGCCGAAGCGGTCCGACAATTTCCCCATCAGGATGCTCGATATCCCGAAGCACACCATCGTCAAGGTGTAAGGCAGCGACGCCGCACCGCGCGCGACGCCGAATTCCGCCTGCACGGTGGGCAGCGCGACGACGACCGACCACATGCCGACACCGCCGATCGTGGAAAGCAGGAGCGAGACGATCAAGCGCGTCCACGCGTCGGTGGATTCCACTTGTCCGCGCAGTTGTTGCAGGCTGACGGTCGCTGGCATTGCGGGTTCGAGTCGCGTCGGACGCGCCGATCAATTCAAGAACATGGGATTGTGCCATCGCGCCGCGTCATCGCCATCGCCGGCGATGCGCTCGTCTACAATCGGAGAACAGAGCAGGATTGAAAGCCATGGCAGAGCAATGTGAGCATTTCAGCGAAATTCAGGACATCTCCCCGCGGACGGATGGCTGCGAAGGATGTCTGGCGATCGGTTCGACGTGGACGCAATTGCGGATCTGCCTCATCTGCGGCTACGTCGGTTGCTGCGAGGACTCGACGCACGCGCACGCACTGCGGCATTTCAATACCACGGGCCATCCAATGATTGCATCGCTGGAGCGCGGCGACACATGGGGTTGGTGCTACGTGCATCACCGTTATTTCGATCCGATGCCTGGTCCGCTGCCGAAACGGCGTTCGGGGCTTCGCAAGCTGCTCGATCGGCTTGCCCGCCGCTAGTGGCACAATTCAACGAATGGACCCCCGCAGCATCGTTCTCGGATTCGCCCGTCGCCAGGAGGCGGCGACGCTGGCGCTAATGGCCCGCGACCTGATCGAAGCGGGGCTCGGATGGGAATATCGCGCGGAACGAATCGGGCGGTTCATCGACAATCGCGACACGATTGCGCTCGTCGCACGCGACGCCGGCGACGTGATCGGTTTTGCCGTGATGATGTTCGGCGATGAGCGCGCGCATCTCACCTTGCTCGCGGTGTCTCCCACCTATCAACGCCGCGGCATCGCGCGGCGGATGCTTGCGTGGCTGGTGGAATCGGCATCGATCGCCGGTATCTCGTCGCTGCATGTCGAGATGCGCGCGGGCAACAGCGCAGCGCGCCGGCTTTATCGAAGTACCGGCTTCGTGGAGACGCTGCGCTTACCGGGGTACTACCGCGGCCGCGAAAGCGCCCTGCGGATGATTCGAATGCTGCGCGCCCCCGGCGGCGCGGTCGCGAGCTGGCGACCGCCGATGATCGATAAACGCTGATGCGCTACGGCGACTAGCGCGTTGGTTGTGACGGGCGCGCCAAAGCGTCGACTGACGCGGGCGCTGCCGTGCTGAGGTGCATTTCAATGCCTGCCGCGGGCGGCCGAAAGAACGACGCATCGCGCACGAGCCATGGCGTGCAGACCAGCAGCGCGATGTAGAGCGCGGCGATGTATTCAGCGGCGCGCGACTTTCCGGCACGCCGCTTTTCGTCCGGCCGTCCGGTTTCAGCCGGCGCGTGCAAAGGCGTTTGCGATTCGTCGAATAGCATCGGGTTCAAGACGGGTTCCATTGCCGACTCCTTCACAGTGTGTGCAACGCCATGGCCGGGAAAAATCCCGCGACGGCGGCCAGCAGGCGCGCCTTCGCGGGCGGAGGCAACCAAAGGGCGACGGCGCAATTGGCGCACCGTACGTCCGGCGGTTTTGCGTTGCATCGAGTTCATGGTCGTAAGCGTAGCCCTTTGCGGCCGGACGCTCGGCGGAGGAATCGGCACCATCCGGGCGGAATATTCGCCCTTTGCGGGCCACGAAGACGCCAAGAGCCGCTTCTCTCAGGTTATGGCTGGCGCGTTCCTTGCTGCGGGTGCCTGGAGGCGCTTTGGACGGCTATGCCGCTGGCGTGGGGCGCCGCACAGTGCCCACCGACGGCAGGTTGGCTGGCGATTACTGCGATGCAAGGAGCGTGAGCGGGCTGTCCGCCGTGTTCGCGAAAAGCCCGGAGCGCTCGACTGCCGACGATGAATTGTGTCTTTTGCAGCGGCGATGGGGGCCAGAAGGTGTACGACGACGGACGCTGCCGTGTCGTTATCGCCGACGAGCCATTTGTCGGCTTCTGCCGTGTCATCTGGAACGCGCACGTCCGCGAGATGACCGATCTCGCCGGTGCGGATCGCGCTCACCTGATGCGCGTCGTGTTTCGTGTCGAGGCTGCGCTTCGCGCGCTGCTCTCACCGCACAAGATGAACGTGGCGAGTCTCGGCAATCTCGTGCCGCACCTGCATTGGCACCTCGTTCCGCGCTTCGTCGACGACTCCCACTTCCCGAATCCGATCTGGGCCGAGCGCCGGCGCGCCGCCCCGCAAAGAACCGTCCCAGCCGATTTCGCCGACTTGCTCGGGGCGCGC
Organism: Casimicrobiaceae bacterium; assembly: GCA_036493535.1. Classification (GTDB taxonomy): domain Bacteria; phylum Pseudomonadota; class Gammaproteobacteria; order Burkholderiales; family Casimicrobiaceae; genus VBCG01. The sequence continues at coordinate 4,478 of DASXPO010000002.1, read as the reverse complement.
ATCGCGGAGGCTTGATGCCATGACCGATACGACCGTACAGAAGGCCGAAACCGATGAGCCCGTCGCAACCCTGCGACCGCCGGTTACCGCGACGCCGCGACTGCTGTTCTCCGACGGCGACTCCGCCGCCAAGTGGGCGAAGACGCTGGCGTTCATGCCGATCGGACAGGCACATCGCGCGATGCTCGGACAGTTGCATGCGCTCGCGGCCGCCGATTTTCCGGCGCGCGAACGCGCGAAGATCGCAGAAATCCTGCGCGACCCGATCAGCCACCTGCACACCGAGCTCGCCCGCCGATACGCCGGCAAGCCGCAACCGGAGGGCGAACGCGAAACCGAGGCGATCGAGCAGGCGATTGGGCTTTGGCAGGCGTTGTGGGAGCAATACTCGGCGCTGCTGAAGCCGCTGATCGAAGGCGATGCCGATTTGCAGGGCGTGAAGGCCAAGGTGCTGCAGCGCGGACTGTTCGTCGGCAAACAGTTGATCGTCGTCCACGGTCTCGCCCGACGCGTGACGCCGGGCACCGTGTGGCACGAGCTGCATGCCTATTACCGACTGGCCGAAATGCTCGATTGCGCAGTCACCGCCGTCACGGACGAACAAATGCCGTTTGGAGTGGGCACATCCTGCTACTCCACTTACAGTCACGCGTTGCTGCTGACGCTCGCCGACCCATGCGCGATGACGGTCCGACAGATCGAGCTCACCGATCGCTGGCTTGGCCAATGGGCGCGCAAGCTCTTCCCCTACGCACAGCAGCGCGAATCCGAAGGCCCGGTTGTCGTCGTCGATCTCGACAGCACCGCGGGCGGGTTGCTCGCCCCGTTCGCGCCAAAAGACGCGCCGTCTGCTTTTCGGTTCGGCTATCCCGGAAAACTTGCGACGAGCATCCGCGGGCGTCTCAAGCGGCTGGCGGCAGGCGCGAATCCCGGCGAGCTGCAACTCGGCCAGGATGTTTCGGTGGAGCAATGCGCAGCGGTGTTGTCGCATCTCGAAGCGCGGTGGTGCCAGGCCGCCAGAGTGCCCGCCGATGATGCCGACAGCGCGCTCGAGCTCTCCACCGGCGGTTTGCCCTGCGCATTCTTTCGCGTCGGCGGGCGCACGTTCGAGCGCGAGGACAAGGTCGACCGCACGTTTCACGGTGCGCAACAGCATTTGAAGTCGCTGGGCGCGCTCACCCACTATGACCGCTACAAGGAAGAGGCGGAACGCGACTGGCCTTGGGAAAAGTGGCACGGTCGCTATGAATGGCGTGACGCCGCGATGGGACGCGATGACGACGGCCGTTATCGCTGGTCGCTCGAGCAGCTTGTCGTCGTGCGCGATGACGAGCGCACGCGGCTTGGTTACGTGGCGCGCATCGGCCGCGCCTTGCAAGGCGAGTTGACGCTTGCATTGAAACTTTGGCCCGGTACGCCGCGGGCGCTGACGATGCGCCCCGTATCGACATCGATGGCTGAAGAGACGCCATTGCCCGGCATTCTCCTCGCGGAATCACCCGAAGATCGGGCCACGCTGATCATGCAGCCGCGCGCGTTCACCCCGGGTCGGGTTCTCCGCTCGACTGACGGCGGACTTGAGCGCAGATTCCGGTTGACCCGTCTCGTGCAGCGCGGCGCCGATTTCGAGCGCGTTGCGTTCGAAGATACGGTCTAACGTTTCTTTTCGGTCGTTTCGTTTCGGTGCCGCTTCGCGGCTTTCACGATACTTAGACCGATCGATTTTCGACGGCCGCCTTGGGACGGCTTCGCGGCGGACGTGTCGTAATGGCAGCACGCGAGCGGTATATGATTTCGTCATGCCGAACCGTCTCGCGTCCGCGACGTCGCCCTATTTGCGCCAGCACGCGGACAATCCGGTCGATTGGTATCCCTGGGGCGAGGAGGCGCTCCAGCGCGCGCGGAGCGAAAACAAGCCCATCCTGCTGTCGATCGGCTATTCGGCCTGCCACTGGTGCCACGTGATGGCGCACGAGTCGTTCGAAGATCCCGGCGTGGCGCAGGCGATGAACGAGCGCTTCGTCAACATCAAAGTCGATCGCGAAGAGCGCCCCGATCTCGACCAGATCTACCAGACCGCCCACGCCTTGCTCACGCGCCGCACGGGCGGCTGGCCGCTCACGGTGTTCCTGACGCCCTCGGGCGAGCCGTTTTTTGCGGGAACGTATTTTCCGAAGGAAGGGCGCTATGGCCTTCCGGGCTTTCTCGACATCCTGCCGCAGATCGAGAGCGCGTATAGGGAAAAAGGGACGGTGATCGCCGAGCAGGCCCGTCATCTCGCGGACGCGATGACCTCGCTCGAGCCGACGCGACCCACGGGCGCTGCGTTACCCGGACGCGTGCCCGGCGTCGCACTCGCCGAGCTCAAGCGAAGCTTCGATCCGGTTCATGGCGGATTCGGTGGCGCGCCAAAGTTTCCGCATCCGGCCGAGCTCGAGTTTTGTTTGCGCGCGTTCGGAATGGCGCGTGACGCGGAGGCGCTGACGATCGTACGGACAACACTCGCGCGAATGGCCGAGGGGGGCATCAACGATCACCTCGGTGGCGGCTTCTGCCGCTACAGCGTCGATGCCGAATGGACGATTCCGCATTTCGAAAAAATGCTCTACGACAACGGCCCGTTGCTCGCACTCTATGCGGACCTCGCGCGTGCAAGCGGCGACGCGGCGTTCGGCGATGTCGCGCGCGCCATCGTCGGCTGGCTGGTCCGCGAAATGCGTGCGCCCGATGGAACCTTCTGGTCGAGTCTCGATGCCGACAGCGAAGGCGAAGAGGGCAAGTTCTATGTGTGGACGCCCGACGAAGTGCGCGCGACCGTGTCGCCCGCCGAATGGGACGTCACCGCGCCCTATTTCGGTCTCGAGGGTCCGCCGAATTTCGAGGGAAGCGCGTGGCATCTGCGCGTGGTCGAGTCGCTGGCGCGGGTCGCGCAGCGGCTTTCGATCTCGCTTCCCGACGCCCAAACCCGGCTGATCGGCGCGAAGACGGCATTGTTCGCGGCCCGCGAGAAACGCGTTCACCCCGGCCGCGACGACAAGGTCCTGACCGCCTGGAATGCGTTGACGATCGCGGGACTCGCGCGTGCGGCGCGGGCGCAAAACGAGTCGCGTTGGACCGATCTCGCCATCGCCGCGCTCGACGGCTTGATCGCGTCGGCGTGGCGCGACGGGCGGCTCTATGCCACGCGCCGCGACGGCCTCGCGACGATGAACGCCTATCTCGACGACCATGCTTATCTGTTGATGGCCGTCATCGAGGTGATGCAGACACGCTTTCGGCGCCAGGACTTCGAGCTGGCCCGCGCGCTCGCCGACGCCTTGCTCGCGCGCTTCGAGGATCGCAAGAACGGTGGCTTCTGGTTCACGAGCCACGACCATGAAAAGCTCTTTCATCGGACGAAGCCGGGCCGCGACGGTGCGACACCGTCGGGGAATGGCCTTGCCGCGCAAGCGCTGATCGTGCTCGGGCACCTCGCCAACGAGGCCCGGTATCTGGATGCGGCCGAGCGCACCGTTCGATTGTTCGCGCCAACGCTCGCACAAGCGCCGTCGGGCTTTTCGTCTTTATTGACGGCGCTCGAAGATCTCGAAGCGCCGCCGACGTCCGTGCTGCTCGCGGGCGACGCGCACGATGCGCACGCTTGGCACGAAGCGCTGGAGCGACAGTACCGGCCGAATGTGCACGTGTTCGATCTCTCGGCGCTCGATTGGCCTCCGCCGGCGCTCGTCAAAGGCAAGAAGCCCGAACGCGGCGCGGTCGCATGGGTATGCAAAGGCACGGCGTGCTTGCCGCCCATTGCATCGCTCGCAGAGGTTCAGCGTCTTCTCACTTCCGGTCGGTGAGCGGGGCCGTTCGCTCGCAACGGTCGCGCGGATTCGGGTACCATCCGACGCGCGTTTCACTCAGTTTCACTCAATTCGTCAGGGGAATGACTATGAAGCTTGGTTTTGCGGGAATCGCGACGCTCATGCTGGTGGCAGGCAATGCCCATGCCGCGCTCGACATGGCCACCGCTGAAGCGATGATGAAAAAGGACGGCTGTGCCGCGTGCCATGCGGTCGACAAGAAGATCATCGGGCCGTCGTATCAGGAAGTCTCGGCCAAATACAAAGGCGACAAGGATGCCGCAGCGAAGCTCGCGAAAAAAGTGAAGGAAGGCGGCTCGGGCGTATGGGGCCAGGTGCCGATGCCGCCGAACGTTGCGACACCGGATGCCGACATCAAAGCGCTGGTCGACTGGATCCTGACGCTCAAGAAATAATCCATAGCGGTTTTGACCGCCGGCCGGCCTCTCTGCTAATCTCTGGCGTTCGTTGCAGGAGAGCGCGCTCAATCGTCGATCGGGCGAGACGAGCGCCGCCGAAGGCGTAAACCCGAAATCGCTCAGGCAAAGGGACTGCGACGAAACGCGATTGATCTGGAGAGTGGCTCCGCGCCCGCAAAGCGCGTGGCCCACCGAAGGGGCACGTCGACGGGGA
>DASXPO010000001.1:0-24741 GCA_036493535.1 Casimicrobiaceae bacterium | reverse complement strand
TGTCCTTTGGTGAGCCCGTAGACGCCGTTGTTTTCGACGATGTAGACCATGTTCACGCCACGCCGGAGAATGTGCGCGAACTGTCCCAAGCCGATCGACGCCGAATCGCCATCGCCGGAAACTCCGAGGTAGATCAAGTCGCGGTTCGCGAGCGCGGCACCGGTCAAAACCGACGGCATTCGTCCGTGCACGCTGTTGAAGCCGTGCGAATTGCCGAGAAAGTAAGTCGGAGTTTTGGACGAGCACCCGATGCCGGATAGCTTGGCGACACGATGCGGCGCAATGTCGAGCTCGAAAAATGCCTGAATGATCGCGGCAGAAATCGAGTCGTGACCACAGCCGGCGCACAGCGTCGAGAGCGCGCCCTCGTAATCGCGACGCGTGTAGCCGAGCGTGTTCTTCGGCAGGCCGGGATGATGGATCTTCGGTTTGGCGAGGTAGGTCATCGCGCCACCTTCCGCAACGGCGTGACGTTGAAGACGCGCGCCTTCTCTCCGATCTCGCGCGTGATGAAGCGCTCGGTGATCGGCGTGCCGTCATAGTGGAGCACCGAAATCAGCTTGTCGGGCGCGATCCCGCATTCGTTGACCAGGAGCATCTTGAGCTGAGCATCGCGATTCTGCTCGACGACGAAGACATGCTCGTGATCGGCGATGAACTCGCCGACGTCATCGTTGAACGGAAACCCGCGTAGGCGCATCCGATCGAGATGAATGCCCTGATGCTCGAGCTCCGCCAGCGATTCCGCCATGGCGGCGCCCGTGGAGCCGAACCAGATGACACAGGCGCGCGTCGGTTGCGCAGCGCGCTCGATGATCGGCGCGGGCACAAGCGATTTTGCCGTCTCGAGCTTGCGCAGCAACCGCTGCATGTTGTCGACGTACGCCGGCCCCTCTTCGGTATAGCGCGCGTAGCGGTCCTTGGTCGTGCCGCGTGTGAAATAGGCGCCCTTCGTCGCATGCGTACCGGGATACGAGCGATACGGAATGCCGTCGTTGTCGACGTCCAGATAACGGCCGAAATCCTTGCCGGTGTCGAGCATCGCGGCCGTCATCACCTTGCCGCGATCGATGCGTCGCGCGTCGTCCCACGCGAGCGGCTCGGTCAGCCAATCCTGCATGCCGATGTCGAGGTCGAGCATGACGAACACCGGCGTTTGCAACCGATCCGCCAGATCGAACGCGAGCGCGGCGAATTCGAAGCACTCGTTCGGATCCTGGGGAAGCAACAAAACGTGCTTCGTGTCGCCGTGTGAGGCATACGCGCACGAGATCAGGTCGGCTTGTTGTGTGCGCGTCGGCATGCCCGTCGAAGGGCTGCCGCGTTGGACATCGAAGAGGACTGCCGGGACTTCCGCGAAATACGCGAGGCCCAGAAACTCCTGCATCAGCGAAATACCCGGTCCCGACGTGGCCGTGAACGCGCGCGCGCCATTCCATGCCGCACCGATGACCATCCCGATCGATGAAAGCTCGTCTTCCGCCTGGATAATCGCGTATTTGTGCCTGCCGCTCGCCTTATCCGTACGAAATTTACGGCAATGCTTCATGAATGCTTCGGCGAGCGACGAAGACGGCGTGATCGGATACCAGGCCGCGACGGTTGCTCCGCCGTAGACGGCTCCGAGTGCCGCCGCCGAATTGCCGTCGATAAAAATCCGCTCGCCGACCTTGTCGCGTCGTTCGACGCGCAGCGTCAACGGACACGCGAAATTCGCGAGAGCGTAATCGCGCCCCAGCGCCAGTGCTTTGCGGTTCGAATCGAGCAGCGCTTCCTTGCCCTTGTATTGCTCGGCGAACAAACGCTCGATTTCCGCGGGATCGATGTCGAGCAAGGCCGAGAGCGAACCCAAATAAATGATGTTCTTGAAGAGCTGGCGTTGCCGTGCGTCGGTGTACGCGGCATTGCAAATCGCCGTGAGTGGAACGCCGATCGCGTTGACGTCCGCGCGAAGCTTCACCGCGGGGATCGGCTTGGTCGAGTCGTAGAACAAATAACCGCCGGGCTCGATCTCGGCGAGGTCCTTGTCCCACGTTTGCGGATTCATCGCGACCATCAGGTCGACGCCGCCGCGGCGGCCGCGCCAGCCGTCTTCGACGATCCGCACTTCGTACCAGGTCGGCAGCCCCTGGATGTTCGACGGAAAGATGTTGCGCGCCGCAACCGGCACGCCCATCCGCAGGACCGCCCGCGCGAACAAGCCGTTCGCCGAGGCCGAGCCGGAGCCGTTGACGTTGGCGAACTTGACGACAAAGTCGTTGACGCTTGCGATCGGTTTCATCGGATGAGACCCGCAGGGCCGCCCCAAGGGTCGCACGGCGCGGCGCACGGCCCCCCGAAGCCGCGCCGTAAGCAGTTACCACTCAGCGCCTCCTCGGGGGCAGCGAAGCGGCGAAGCCGCGAGCGTCGGGGGACCATATCCAGGTTATTCCGCCACAACGCCGGCAAGTTCCCGCGTGGGAGGTGCCGAAGGCTTCTCGCGACAACGATGGTCGGCATGCGCGGGCTCGAACAGGAATTTTTGCATATCCCATGCGCCGGTCGGACAGCGCTCCGCGCATAGTCCACAGTGCAGGCACACATCCTCGTCCTTCACCATCACGCGACCGGTCTTCACCGGCGTCGATACGTAAAGCGCTTGCTCGTGATTGACCGCCGGCGCCATCAACCGCTTGCGGAGATCCTCTTCATCACCGTTGGGCGTGAAGGTGATGCAATCCATTGGACAAATATCGACGCAGGCATCGCATTCGATGCACAGCTTGTCCGAGAAGACGGTTTGCACGTCGCAGTTCAAGCAACGCTGAGCCTCTGCGTACGCTGTTCTCAAATCGTATCCGAGCTCGACTTCGGCACGGATGTCCTTGAGCGCGATCACTTTGTCCTTGAGCGGCACGCGATAGCGCTTGTCGCCGTGGATCGCGTTGTCGTAGCTCCACTCGTGAATCCCCATTTTTTGCGAAACGAGATTCAAGTGCGGCGGGGGCCGCGTGCCGAGGCGCTCGCCGCGACAAAGAAGATCGATCGAGATCGCCGCATCGTGGCCGTGCGCCACGGCCCAGATGATGTTCTTCGGCCCGAACGCGGCGTCACCGCCGAAAAATACGCCGGGCCGCGTCGAGGCCATCGTGACCTTGTCGACGACCGGCATACCGTGGGTGTCGAATTCGATTCCCAATTCACGCTCGATCCACGGAAACGCATTCTCCTGACCGATCGCGACCAGCACGTCGTCACATGGAAAATGCACGTCGGGCTCGCCGGTCGGCATCAACTGGCGCCGACGCTTGTCATCTTTTTTCGGAGCGACTTTCTCGAATGTCACGCCGGTCAGCTTGCCGTTTTCGTGCGTGAATGCCCTCGGCACCAGATAGTTGTGGATCGGGATGCCTTCGTGCATCGCGTCTTCTTTTTCCCATGGCGATGCTTTCATCTCGGCGAATCCGGAACGGACGACGACATCGACTTGCTCGCCGCCCAGGCGCCGCGAGCTGCGGCAGCAATCCATCGCGGTATTCCCGCCCCCCATCACGACGACGCGCTTGCCGATCGACTTCACGTGACCGAACGACACCGACGACAACCAATCGATGCCGATATGAATGTTCGCCGCGGCTTCGCGACGACCCGGGATGTCGATGTCGCGTCCGCGCGGCGCGCCGCTGCCGACGAACACCGCATCGAATTTCTGCTCGAGCAGGGCACGCATCGAATCGACGCGAGATCCGCCGCGAAATTCGATCTCCTGATCGAGGATGTACCCCACTTCCTCGTCGATCACATTGTCGGGAAGACGGAATTTCGGGATCTGCGTGCGCATCATGCCGCCGGCCTGATTATCGCCGTCGAAAATCACGCATTCGTAGCCGAGAGGCGCCAGATCGCGAGCAACGGTCAGCGACGCGGGACCGGCCCCCACCAACGCGATGCTTTTCCCGTTGCGCTGATTCGCCGCTTTCGGCAACCGTGCCCGGATGTCGCCTTTGAAATCGGCGGCCACCCGCTTCAATCGGCAAATCGCGACGGGCTCGGGCTTCGAAGTGGCCTTGCGATGATCGGGCGAGCCCTCCTCCACGCGGCCGCGGCGACATGCGGGCTCGCAGGGGCGATCGCAGGTGCGGCCTAAAATCCCCGGAAAGACATTCGATTCCCAATTGACCATGTAGGCGTCGCCGTAGCGGCCCGCCGCGATCAATCGGATGTATTCGGGGACTGGAGTGTGGGCCGGGCAGGCCCACTGACAATCGACGACTTTATGGAAATAGTCGGGGTGCGCGATATCCGTCGGGTTCAAAACTTACCTCTTCAGTGGCACCAGCGCCATCTTGTCGCCGAGTAAGGCGAGCTCTCAGATTGCCGTTGAAAGCCGCGTGTGCCGTTTGCGTTGGCGCGATGCTACGCCTACGCCGTTCGCATGGAAAGGCACCTCATGCGTAGGCGCATTGCAGTCGTCGGATTTTTACAACTTTGATGCATTGCAACATGAGCTCGGCCCGCGTGTGGGCTACACCAAGCGCTCCGGAATTAGACAAACGTCGAACGGTAGAATGGGCGTTCCCGTTGACAGTCGAGACTTCCTTTTGTTAAGCCGATGACCGCACAAGAACGTAATCCCCTTCGGTTGACACAGTTTTCGCACGGTGGTGGATGCGGCTGCAAGATCGCGCCCGGCGTACTGCAGCAGATCCTGGCCGGCTCCGCGCGACGTTTGGTTCCCGCTGAACTGCTGGTGGGCATTGAAACGGCGGACGATGCAGCCGTTTACCGGCTCGACCAAACACAGGCGATCGTCGCGACGACCGATTTTTTCATGCCGATCGTCGACGACCCATACGACTTCGGCGCGATCGCGGCGACCAATGCGATTTCCGATATCTATGCGATGGGCGCGACGCCGCTCTTCGCGCTCGCGCTGGTCGCGATGCCGGTCAAGGAACTGCCGCTCGACGTGATTCGCCGAATCGTCGCCGGTGGGGAAGCGGTCTGCGCAAAGGCGGGCATTCCCGTCGCCGGCGGGCACACGATCGACTCGGTCGAGCCGATCTATGGGCTCGCCGTCATCGGACACGTTCATCCGGATCACATCAAGCGCAACGGAGGCGCTAAAACGGGCGATGTGCTGATCCTGGGTAAGCCGCTGGGAGTCGGCGTTTACAGCGCGGCGTTGCGCAAAGACGCCCTTTCGGCGTCCTCCTATCGCGATTTGGTCGGCTGCACGACACAGCTCAACACGCCGGGCATTGATCTTGGCGCTCTTGACGGCGTACACGCGATGACCGACGTCACCGGATTTGGATTGCTCGGGCACTTGCTCGAGATCTGCCGTGCGTCGAACGGTGCCGCCGTGATCGATCTCCACCGCATTCCGCTCCTCCCCGCGGCCACGGAACTGGCGAAGCAGGGTTACGTCACCGGCGCATCGGGCCGCAATTTCGAAGGATATGGCGCCGAAGTCGCGATCGGGCCCAGCGCCGGCGAGCTCGCGCGGTCTCTTTTGACGGACCCGCAAACGTCGGGCGGTTTGCTCGTCGCCTGCGCGCCGGACGCCGTGGACGAGGTTCTCGCGATTTTTAGGCGCAAGGGATTCGATCGCGCCGCGACTATAGGCGTAGTGGAACATGGGCCCGCGCGCGTGTATGTCCGCTGAAAATTCTTGCGGAATCAATCGCAGTGCCGGCTGTCCTTCTTCCTAACCCTTGGATTTGACGCGGCTTGTCCGGCAGGAGACTACGATGTCCGGCCCCCGATCGCATCGCGACTTTCACATACCTTCGTCCTGGACGAACGCTCGATCGGTGCTCGCGCGGCGGTTCGCGGCAATACGCGGGCAAACCGAAGCGTTGACGGCCCCTTTGGCGCCGGAGGATTGCGCACTGCAGTCGATGCCCGACGCGAGCCCCCTGAAATGGCATCTCGGTCACACGACGTGGTTTTTCGAAACGTTCGTGCTGGCACCGACGTTGCGCGGATATGCCCTCTTCGATCCGCACTTCCGCGTGCTCTTCAATTCGTATTACAACGGCGTCGGCGATCGGCATCCTCGCTCGGAGCGCGGGCTGCTCTCGCGCCCTGATCTCGCCACGGTCCGCGCTTATCGTGCACACGTCGACCACGCGATGCGCGAGTTGCTCGGGCACGATGTCGCAGGCGATCTGGCTGCGTTGATCGAGCTCGGCCTTCATCACGAGCAGCAACACCAGGAATTGATTCTCACCGACTTGAAACATTTGTTCTCGCGCAATCCGCTTCGACCCGCGTACGAGGCGCGCTGGCCCCTGTTGCCGGTCAAACCGGCCGCGCTCAAATGGCATCGCTACGATGCCGGCTTGGCGGCCATCGGTCATCGCGGCGATGGTTTTGCCTTCGACAACGAAGGACCGGAACATCAGGTCTTCGTCGCACCCTTTGAGCTCGCCTCTCGTCCGGTCACGCACGGCGAGTTCGCCGCGTTCATCGCGGACGGCGGTTACCGCAAGGCTGAACTATGGCTGTCGCTCGGCTTCGACGCCGTACAGGCACAAGGATGGCATGCGCCGCTTTATTGGGAAGAGCGCGACGGCCGGTGGTGGACGTTCACCCTGCGCGGCATGGCGGAGATCGATCCGCATGCGCCGGTGTGTCATGTCAGCTATTTCGAAGCCGATGCCTACGCGCGGTGGGCGGGTGCGAGGCTTCCCACCGAATTCGAATGGGAGGTCGCCGGAAAAGGCGTCGTAGCGGACGGAAATTTCGTGGATAGCGGCGTGCTGCATCCGTTGCCGTCGGCAGGCGTCGCCAATGGCGGCGCGCCGCAGCAGCTCTATGGCGACGTATGGGAATGGACGTCGTCGAGCTATGGGCCTTATCCCGGCTTTCGTACAGCCGAAGGGGCCGTCGGCGAATACAACGGCAAATTTATGTGCAATCAATACGTCTTGCGCGGCGGCTCGTGCGCGACGCCCGCATCGCACATTCGCGCGACTTATCGGAATTTCTTTCCACCGGAAGCTCGCTGGCAGTTCTCGGGCATTCGGCTCGCCCGCAACGCTTGAAGTGGACCCCAGCTTCGCAGCCTCGCTGCCCCCAGAGGGGCGTAGTGAGCGTGGGCTACGTTGCCCAGTAGACGGCGAAGTCGCCGGCGCGATCCTGCCAGCAGCGGACGCTCGCGAATCCGGCGTCCTGCAATAGCGTCGTGAATTCCGCGGGCGCGTATTTGTACGAAAACTCGGTGTGGATCAAATCCCCCGTCGCGAACGCGCGCGATGCCCCGTCGATGCGCACGTTCATCGAGGCGAGCGCCGACAGATGCATTTCGATGCGGCCTCGCCGTTCGTTGTAGAAGGCGACGTGCGCGAAGGCGGAGGGATCGAAATCGGAGTCGATGATCGAGTTCACGTGACGCAGGACGTTGCGGTTGAACGCCGCGGTGACGCCGAGCGCGTCGTCGTACGCAGCCGCGAGCCGTTGACGGTCTTTTTTCGTGTCGACGCCGATCAGCAGACCGCTGCGTTCGGCCGCGATGCAATGCAGATGAATGTCCGATAGAAAACGACGCGCGTCGTCGGGGACGAAATTACCAATCGACGATCCGGGATAGAAGAAGGTCGTGGGTGCGTCGCCCAAGTCGGCGCGCAAATCCAGCCCGCGGGTAAAGTCGGCGACGATGCCCGTCAGCTCGAGGCTGGGAAATTCGGGTGCCATGCGCGCGAGCGCGCGTGCCAGCGTATCGCCGGCAATGTCGACCGCAATGTAACGGGCCGGCGCCAGATGCGGCAGCCATGCCTCCGCCTTGAGGCAGTCGCCTGCGCCAAGATCGACGAATTGCCGCCCCTTCCCGATTGCATCGGTAATCTCTTCCCGATGCTCGGCGAAAATCGCGCGCTCGCTGCGCATCGGGTAGTATTCCGGCAGCTCGCAGATCGCCTCGAAAAGCGCGCAGCCGACCGAATCGTAAAAATGTTTGGGTGCAATCGCGGGCGCATCAGCCAACAGTCCCGTGACAATTGCGCGACGTTCCGCTGCAGCATCGGAACGCAATCGATCGAAAAAGCGGTAATCCGACATGGGTGCACTGTGCCGAAGTATGAAAAGCGACGGTAGACGCGTTATCGCTCGCGCGTTTGTCGGTGTCTGTCCGACCATGCGATGACGCCCGAACCGCTACGTCGACATCAGTCGCCTTGCCGACTGGAATCCTTGCGGGGATGCGCCCAGTCGAGTCGATTCGCTCGGCAATGACGGGTTCGGTGCCGCTCCTCGCATCGTCGAATCCGCTTTCAGCGGTGGAAGCCGGATCGTTCGGGCTTTATCGCGCCCAGGACTTTGCGATCACCGACGGCGCGCATGCCGGCAGCGACACGATTGCGTCGGCGCGCTGGTATTTCGACCGCGAGACAATCGCGGTTCCCAGAAGCGGTACATCGCTGGCGGGTTATGCGCGGGGAATTGCGACGTTCGATGATGTGCGCGCGTGGAACGCGACCCGCTCCGTTGAACCGCCGCTCGAGCATCCGCCGCTCGTCTGGGTCGGGGCGCCGCAAATCGTTCGCCATGGACGTCTTCGTGACAACGGCGGAGCGATCGAGGTGGCCGAGACGACGCTGCCGATCACGCCCGTGGCGAAGATTCCCCTCAACCGTTCGTATTACGACGCCTCGTCGACGCATTTTTTCACGGGGCGGTCGTTGACGGTGCGCGGCCAGGTCGATTCGGATGGGCGGCTCGTCGTTCGCATGTTCTGGCCCGAGGACTTTTGCCTGCGCAAGGCGCCGCCACTGCATACGATGCGCATGGACAGGCCGCCGGGGACCACGCTGCGCGAACTGATGCGCGAGGAACCCCATGGTGGCGCACGAAGTCCGTTCGCTGCCTTCACGCTATGGCGAAAGCCCGCGATGAGCGACGATTGGCGCTCGCGCGCAGTAGTCGCATTCATTGTCAACGGCGCGCAAGGCGACGATGACGAAGCGCATGCCGGCCACTTCGGCGTCGTGACGGGCCGCATCGCCGACGACGGCGATATCGGCGACTGGCTGGTGAACAACTTCTACACGCTCGACACCGAAAGCGAGAAGGGCATCATCGCCGCGCCGGTGACGCTCGACAATTATCTCGCGGATCTCAACAGCGGCCAGGCGTATTATCGGCCGTCGTATCTGCTTGTCGCGGTGCTCGCGCAGGATCGCGCCGCGACGTTGGTGCAATCGGCGTTCGCCCGCGTCTACAGCCAATTCTATCGTCACCAGCTTGTCTATTACCATCCGACGACGAACTGCACGAGCATCAGCGTCGACACGCTGCGTGCCCTCGACTTCGCCGTTCCGGCGCGTGGCCCCACGAGCCGGTTACTCGGGTGGGGTGGCTTTCCGCTGCTGACGGCGAAAGAACGCTCGATCGAGAAAGCGAAGCTCGCGTTCGACTATTTGACAGTCGATCGGACCCGATTGATGCCGGCCGCGGCGATCGAGGACATCTTCGATGGCCTCGTAGCGCTTGGTCGCGGAACCGCCAAAGACCGTTCCTCCGACCGCTCGCTCGGACACATGCTGGCGGAGGATATCGATGCACTCGCGTTCTTGCGCATTCCGCAAATTCCGTCGAGCCGCGCATGGGGCGACGCGCCGGTGCTCGACATACGTGAATATCGCGCTCGGCTTCCGCGCGATCGTTCCAGGATGCAGATCGTTCCCGTACCGGCGCGTCCGTTTCCGGACGCGCTGCGCGACGCCGACCTGCAACCGCCGCCTGTGCACCCTTCGCGTCTCGCGGCGATCGTGTGGGGAACGCTGCTGTTCTTCGCCGTTCCGGCCGTGATCGTTGTCCTCGCCACACTGATGGCAGGTTGCGCCGCGAACGATACGAGCACCAAGCCCGCACTACCGCCGATTACGCCGATCATGGTGCCACCTACGATGGCAAGTCGCGATGATCCGACGCTCGCCGGTCGCGTCTGGATATGGCAAAGCACTGCACTGCGCGGTGAACGGATCGTGCCTGACGCACCGGAGCGCTACACGCTCGAATTCGAATCCGACGGACGCGTGCGAGTGCTCGCGGATTGCAACCGCGGCGGCGCCGGATACACGGCGCGCGCGGACCGATCACTGTCGATCACGCCGGTCGCAACGACGAAAATGGGTTGTCCGCAGGGGTCGAGGGGGACGGAATTCGCGCGGCAATTGGCCGACGCCGACCACTACGATCTTGTCGACGGCAATCTGGTGCTGAAGCTCAAGTCGAACGGCGGTGAAATGCGCTTCGCACCGGCCGCCAAGGAACCGAAATAATTCAACTGGATTTGGGCGCGGCGATCAGCCCGCGTGCAGCGAGTTGCCCGATGATGAGCTTTGCAAAGCCCGGAGTTTCCTTTGCCACGGTCGTGGGATTGAACGTCTGTGTCGTTCCCGCCCAAACGACGCGCTTCGTCCTGACGTCGAAAAGATTCGTCTCGACGTTCGCAACGTCGTATTGCGAAACTTCCGGCACGGCCACCATTTGCGGTCCCCACGGCCGTCCATACGGCCCGAAGTAGATCGGACCCGGCACCATCATCGTCGACACTTGCGTTTTCGTGTCGACGCCGATCACGCGGACGAGCAGCAGTCCATCGCAACCGGAGCTTGCAACGCCCTGGTTCCAGCCGGGCTCGTTTTGACGCGCGTCATCCGGCAGAAACTGGTAGCCCGGAATGCCTTGTGTGCCCGCCGCGCTCAATTGTTGCGCAAAGCTGTCCTCGAACACGCGACGATCGGCAATCGTTGCACCGACGCCGACGACGAGTATCTTGCGAAACGGTCCGCCGCTGTAGCTTGTGTCGTACCACGCGCTTTGGAGCGACGTCGACGCGCAGCCGAAGAGCGCCAGTCCCGCAACGAACAGGAATGCCCTGCGAACGATCTTGACCATCGGAGCCTCGATTAACGGTTCTTGAACGACGGCGGTCGCTTGCCAACGAATGCGCGCATCCCTTCCTTCTGGTCATCGAGCGCAAACGTCGAATGAAACTCGCGTCGCTCGAACAGCAGCCCTTCGGCGAGCGACGACTCATACGCGCGATTGATCGCCTCCTTGACCTTCATCACGATCGGCAACGAGTGGGAAGCGATCTTCGTGGCGAGCGCGAGTGTCTCACTTTCGAGCTTGTCGGCGGCCACCACGCGCGCGACGAGTCCGCTGCGTTCCGCTTCGGCGGCGTCGATCATCCGGCCGGTCAGGCACAAATCCATGGCCTTCGCCTTGCCGATCGCGCGCGGCAAGCGCTGCGTGCCGCCGAATCCGGGCATCGTGCCGATCGTGATTTCGGGCTGGCCGAACTTCGCCGTCTCCGCCGCGACGATGATGTCGCACGCCATCGCGAGCTCGCAGCCGCCGCCCAACGCATAGCCCGCGACCGCCGCAATCACCGGCTTGCGCACGCGGCGAATGTCATCCCAGTCCTTGGTGATGTAATCGTCGGCGTAGACTTTTTGATAGTCCCATTCGGCCATCGCGCCGATGTCGGCGCCCGCCGCGAACGCCTTGTCGTTCCCGGTGACGACGATGCAGCCGATCGCCGGGTCGGCGTCGAACGCGAACAGCGCAGCCGACAGCTCCTTCGCCAGTGCGCCGCTCAACGCGTTGAGCCGCTGCGGACGGTTCAGACGAATCAAGCCGACCCGATCGCGCGTCTCGACGAGAATGTTTTCGTAGCCCATGGATTGTTTGACCCCGGCGCGCGGAACCTGGCCGCGACGACAACATTCTACCGCCGCATCACTCAAGCGCTGGTTGAATGCATGTGAGATCCTGCAATAGGAACGGGCCGCGCCCCTCGCGAAGCGCGGCCCGTTCCGGCGAATGCCGGCGCGCTAACCGCCGTTCTTCTTGATCAGCGCCTTGGCATCATCGAGAAGCTGCTGCCCATTCGCGCCTTTGGCGCCCGCCTCCTGCATCCAGTCCTTGGCAACGCCTTCGGTCGCTTTCAGCCATTTGTCGTACTCGGCCGGTGACAGCGTGTCGAACGTGGTTCCGGCCACCTGGCTCGCGAGCTTCTTCGCGGGCTCGGTCGTCGCGTCGAACGCTTCGCCGATCATTTTCGACGTCTCGATGCCGCTGTTTGCGTCGATTACCTTCTTGAGGTCCGGCGGAAGGCTGTCGTACTTCGCCTGGTTCATCGCGACGACGAATATCGAGTTCGACATCTTCGGCGCGTTCGGCGCGTTGTCGAGATGATGCTTCGCGATTTCGTGCATCTTGAGCGTTGGCACGATCTCCCACGGTATCATCGCGCCGTCGATCACGCCCTTCGCGACCGACTCCGGCACTTGCGGTACCGGCATTTGCACGGGCACCGCGCCGAGTGCGGTCAGGAACTTGGTGCCGATCCGCGTCGGCGCCCGGACCTTGAGTCCCTTGAGTTCCTCGAGGGTCTGCACGCGCTTGTTGGCGAAGTGCAGGAGCGATCCGTCGTGCAAATGCGCCGCGATCAGCTTCGTGCCTTTGAATTCGTCCAATGAATTCTTCTGGATGTATTCCCACAGCGCCGGACTTCCCGTCGTCGCGCTTTTCGCCATGAACGGCAGCTCGAAGACTTCCGATTTGACGAACCGGCCCGCTTGATAAGTCGGAATCGTCCAGATGATGTCGGCCACGCCATCGCGCGCCTGATCGAAGAGCTGCGGCGGTGTTCCGCCCAATTGCATCGCCGGATAGATCTGGCACTTCAAGCGCCCGTTCGATTCCTTGTTGATCTTCTCGCACCACGGATTGAAGAATTTGGCCTGGATCGTCGCCTGTGGCGGCAGGAAATGATGGACCTTCAGCACGACTTCCTGCGCAGTCGCGCTTCCGAGCCACGCGGCGAAAGTGCCCAGCAAACACCATTTGCTCCACGTGATTGAGTTCATGTTTTTCTCCTTGGGTTGACGAGCGGCTACTTGAATGTATGAACGAGATAGAGCGAGATGACCGGAAAGAATACGAGCAACACGATGCGCACCAGGTCCGAGAGCAAGAACGGTACGACGCCTTTGAACGTGTCGGTCAGCGGCACATCTTTGGCGAGCCGATTGATGATGTAGACGTTCATGCCGACGGGCGGATGGACGAGCCCGATCTCGACGACCATCAACGCCAGGATTCCGAACCAGATCGACTTGTCGACCTGCGCAAGGCCGAAGTAGTCGAGCCCCATCACCATCGGATAGAAGATCGGAATCGTCAGCAGGATCATCGCGAGCGAATCCATCACGCACCCGAGGAAAATGTAGATCACGAGGATCATGAACAAGACGAGCAGCGGCGGGAATCCGCTGCCGCGCACCCACGACGCGAGCTCGACGGGCATTTGCGACAATGCGAGCGTCGTATTCAACATGTCGGCGCCGAGCAGCACGAGAAAGATCATCGCCGTCGCTTGCGCCATTCCCAGCGCACTGTCGAGCAATCCGCGCGTGCGCATCCCCGCAACGACCGCCAGAACGCCGCAGGCCGCCGCGCCGATGGAGGCCGCCTCCGTCGGGTTCGCCCAGCCGCCGTAGATGCCGACGATCACCACGAGGAACACGAGCAAGACTGGAAACACTTCCAGACTGCTCTTCAAGCGTGCCGACCACGGGAAGCGAGCTCCGGCCGGGCCCGCACTCGGCTTCAACGAGACGATGATGCGCACGACGAGCATGTAGCCCAGCATGGCGATGATGCCGGGGATGAATGCCGCGACGAACAGCTTGCCGATCGATTCCTGCGTCAGGATCGCATAGATCACGAGCGGCACCGACGGGGGAATCATGATGCCGAGCGTCCCGCCCGCCGCGAGTGCGCCGGTTGCGAGCGAACCGGAATAACCGTAACGGCGGAGCTCCGGCAGAGCGACCTGTCCCATCGTCGCGGCGGTCGCGAGCGAGCTGCCGCAGATCGCGCCGAAGCCCGCGCACGCCCCGATCGCCGCCATCGCGACGCCGCCTTTGCGATGACCGAGAAACGTCTCGACGAAACGAAAGAGCGCGCGGCTCAAGCCGCCGTGCGTCGCGAACTGTCCCATCAACATGAACAGCGGAATGACGACGAGGTCGTAGTTCGACAGGCGCGCATAGGCCAGATTCTTGAGCGAATTGAGAAGCGTCGCGACGCTGCCGCCGGTGAGATAGACGTAACCGCCCGCGCCGACCGCGAACATTGAAATGCCGATCGGCACGCGAATGACCATCAGCGCGAGCATGATCGCGAACGCGATCGAGCCGATGGCAATGCCGCTCATTGCGGATGCTTCCGGCCGTCCAGTGCAATGCGCAGTTGCCGCACGAACAAATAGAGACCCGCCACCGCCAATAACGCGAAGCTCGGCACCATCAGTGCCTGCGCGATCCACACCGGCCAGCCCAGGATCGCCGACGTCTCGCCGACGTCTTTGATCGACAGCGCGCCGGCAGCCGTGCGCCACGCGATCAATGCACCGAATAATCCAACGAGGAGCGAACCGAACGCGTCGAGCAGCGCGACCCTGCGAGGAGCGAGATGCGCGGTGAAAAAGTCGACCTTTACGTTGCCCCGAACCATGTGGCAATACGCAAAGAACGCGGCCGATGCAAATGCCGCGCCCATCTGCAGCAACTCGACGTCGCCCGGAACCGTCCACGAAAAGACCTTGCGGCCGACGATCGAGACGATCTCCATCGCGACGATCGCCACGAACACGAGGCCGCCCGCGATGGCGACATACTTCGAAAGCGACAGCAGAAAACGACCGCCGGGACCGAACCTCGATGCAAGCGGCGTTTGCGGCCCACCGATTTCGCCTTCGGGCGCCGCGCTCATTCGACGAGCTTTCGCAATCGATCCGGCAGCCGTACCGCCTGAATCCGGTTCGGATCTTCGGAATGCCGCTGTGCGAAAACGCGAATCTCGCGTCCTTCCACCAGCACGTCATCGCTGCGACGAATCACGTGCTGCATGACAAAGCTCTTGTTACGCCACTCGATGATCGATGTCTCGACGTCGATCGTGTCGCCGTACGTTGCCGCCCGCAGGAACTTCGCCGATACGTCGACGATCGGCGTTCCGATGATCCCGTCGCTTTGCGTCAGGTCCCGCCAGCCCGGCATGCCGCACGCCGCGAAGAATTGCAGCGATGCCGCGTCCATCCAGCGAAAAAAATTCGGATAGAAGACGATCTGCGCCGGGTCGCAATCGCCGAATTCGACGCGGAAACGCGTGACGTGCCGTCGCGGCCCGACTGCGCTCATGCTTCCCCCGAGGCTTGCGGCGTGCGATGTCGCCGCGATGTCCACACAATGGGGCGCGCGACCACCGGCCGCGCCGGCGCACCGTGCCGCCTCATCGTCTCGTCGAGCGCCTTGCCCGCTTCATCGGCGAGCGCCGCCTCACGCGCTTCGCGGATCGCGCTCGTGCCGGCATCGGTCAAATGGTCGAGAATGTGCGC
This sequence comes from Casimicrobiaceae bacterium, assembly GCA_036493535.1. Classification (GTDB taxonomy): domain Bacteria; phylum Pseudomonadota; class Gammaproteobacteria; order Burkholderiales; family Casimicrobiaceae; genus VBCG01. The sequence continues at coordinate 9,344 of DASXPO010000001.1, read as the reverse complement.
GAGATTGCGCTTGCCGCGCTCGTTGGTCGCGCCGTAGCCTTTCACCAATCGTCCGCACAGCGCGATCTCGTTCGCGAGGGTCCAGTCCGAGCGCGCCGCATCGACGATGCCGGATAGCCAGCGCTCGATTTCCGCTTGCTCGCGCATATAGCGAGCGCCCAGGCGCCGTAGCGGTTTGAGCGCGGCCACAGAGCGGAGAACGATGAATCCGCTGATCGAGTCGCTGCGAAGGCGCAACGGCCATGCAAGCGGCGTCTTGCCGCGGACCTGCCGTTGCCGATCCCACCGCAACAGTCTTTCGGCGATCGAAGACGGCAGCATGCCGCCGATTTCCGGAACCCCCGGCTTGAAGTAATCGATAATGCGCACGACGTCGGCGTTGCCGGCCGCGACTTCCCGGCGCACGCGCGCGAAGCGCCTTGCGCGCGACTTGAGATCGGCGACGCGAACCACGTCATCGAAAGCCATCCACAATGCGAGGAATCTCGCGGTCTCCCGCGTCAACGCGTAGCGATGTTCGCCAAGCGGATCGATCGCGCGCTCGGCGCCGAGGACGCGGTTGACGCGCTCGCAATAGAGATCGGCATATTTGCGATCCTGAAACGCGCGCTGCCGCGCAATTCCGAGCTCGACGATGTCGCGAACTTCGAGCGGAAAGCAGTCCATGCCGTCGTGTCCCTTCGGAGCGATCCTCGATGCGGGCCGCTCCGGAACGTCCGCGCGCGGCATTGAAAACGCGCGCACGAATCCACGCAGACTCGCATCGACCCCGACGCCCGACGCGCGAATGACCTCTTCGAATTGTTCGCGCCGAAACGGCAGCACCCCGCTTGCGGCGATAGCGCCGAACATCACGGCGCTCACGATGGTGCCCGTCTCTTGCGCCGCTTGATCCATGTCGAACGCAGTCAGCTCCCGGCTCATTCGACGCGCGACCGCGAGCAAGCGATCGGCATCGAGACGTCCGTCGCTCTGTGCCATCTTCTCGATCGTCGTCAACGCCCGCGAGGTGGACGCCACGAGCGTCGTCCGATCCGCGCTCACCATACCGTTTTGAACGATGCGCAGCGCTTCCACCAATTCGGACGCGACGACGAGATCGACGCGTCCCGGAACCGGATACAGACCGAGCACCGGACGTTTCCCATCGAGCTCCGCGACCGGAACGGGAAAGATCTCGACGTAATACGTTGTGGCGCCGGTGCGTTGCGCGACGCCGGGGATCGACGTTCCCTGCGCCGCGTAGCCTGCTCGCGTCGCCGTCTCGACGAGCCACTCCGCAAGCACGCCCCCGCCCTGCCCGCCCAGTGCGCCGATCAGAACGGCAAGCGGTTGTCGAGTGGAAATCATGCCGGCTGGATCGTCGCGAGAACCAAACGGCGCACGCGCGCTGCGAGACGATCGCGCCAATTCGGATTCTCGATTACTTCGGCGCGGTAGAACGACGGACACAGCGTCGCCGCATGCGCGTTTTCCCCGCACAAGCCGCAACCGACGCAACCGTCAAGGACCGTCGCGACCGGATCGACGCGGAGCGGATCGCTCGAGGTTTTGATCGACAGCGTTGGACAGCCGGACAGGCGGATGCACGAGTGATCGCCCGAGCAGGTGTCTTCGTCGACGCCATATTTGACGCGGACGAGACGCTGCCTCGCTTTGCGTAGCTTGGCGCGCCACGGCTTGACGCGGCGCGCGCGCTCGAGCTCGCATTCGCCTTCGGCGATGACCACCTTGAGGCCGGGCGCGTTGGTCGTGAACGCTTCGATCAGCGTGCGGCGCATATCGTCGACGCGATAGCTCCCGACCGTTCGCAACCACCGAACGCCGATGCCCTCGAGCGTGTCTTCGATCGTGCGATTGCGGTGGACGAGGCTTTCGTGCTTGTCGTCGGCTTCCGCCTTCGCTGCTTCATCGGGCGTCGAGATGATGTCCTGCGTTCCGGTCGCCGACGTATAGCCGTTTTTCATGATCAGCAAAACGGCATCGCTGCGGTTGAAGATCGCCGACTGGACGCCGGTCAAGAGACCGTTGTGCCAAAACCCGCCGTCGCCCATCACGGCGAGCGCGCGTCGCTGCATCACCGGCGATACGCCGGCGCGGCTTGCGAGGCTCATGCCATAGCCGAGAATCGAATGCCCGAGCGAGAACGGCTCGAACGTCGCAAACGCATGGCAGCCGATATCGCCGGCAATGTGAACCGGTCCGATCGATTGCTGCGCGAGCTTGAGCGCCGCGAAAACCGGCCGTTCAGGACAACCGACGCAAAAAGACGGTGGGCGCGGCGGCAAAGGATCGACGAGCGCTTCCGCGACGGCCGCGCGCCGCGCAATCGTCGCGTCGAGCCATGCCTTGCCATTATCGAGTGGAATCTCCGGTGCCTCGCGCGCGAGAAATTGAACGAGGCCGCGCGCAATCACCTCGACCGTGTACTCGCCGGCCAAGGGCAGCAGATCCTTGCCGTGGACCGGTGTTTGCACGTCCCGGCGCCGCAATGTCGCGAGGATCTCCTGCTCGATGAACTCCGGCTGGCCTTCCTCGACGATCAGAACCGCGCGCTTGCCGAGGCAAAAATCGGAAATCTCGTCGGGCACGAGCGGATAGGTGACGTTGAGGACGAGAATCGACAGCTCGCTCTCGCCGAAAGCGCTCGCAAGGCCGAGTTGAGCGAGTGCGCCGATGAGCGAGTTGTACAAGCCGCCTTGAACAATGATCCCGATGTCGTCGCGGCTGCCCGCGAACAGTTCATTCAAATGACGCTCACGGATGAAGCGTCGCGCGGCCGGTATGCGATCACTCGATTTGCGCTTCTCCTGCGCGAACGTCACCGGCGGATGCGCGAGGCGACCGTAGTCGAACGCTGCCGGATCTTCGAGCAGATGCCGCGTGGAAACCGCCGGCGCGACGTTGTCGTTGCACACGAAGCTGCCACGCAGATGACACGCCCGAATCCGCAGTTGGAGCACGGCCGGCATGCTGGACGCTTCGGAAAGTGCAAAGCCGTCCTCGACGATCTGGGTCATTCGCGTCAAATCCGGTCGCGGATCGAGCAGAACCAGCGTCGACTTCAATGCATACGCATGCGTGCGTTCCTGAATGACGCTCGCACCTTCCCCGTAATCTTCACCGACTACGATCAACACACCGCCGACCACGCCCGGTGAGGCGAGATTCGAAAGCGCGTCGGCGGCGACGTTCGTGCCGACGATCGATTTCCACGTGACCGCGCCGCGCAATGGATAGTGAATCGATGCGCCGAGCATTGCGGCCGCAGATGCCTCGTTCGCGCACGCCTCGACGTGCACGCCCAGCTCCTGGAGATAAGGCTTGGCCTGAATGAGGACGTCGAGCAAATGCGAAACCGGCGCGCCCTGATAGCCGCCGACATAGCTCACACCCGACTGCAACAGCGCCTTGGTGATGGCGACGATGCCCTCGCCATGAAAAATGGCGCCGCTGCCGAGCCGGAGGCTGTCGACTTCCTTGCGAAACGAAACTTCCAATTACTCCCCCAAACGAATGGTGCAGTCCCGGGCCTTCTAAGCCACCTGGAACGGAATGCCGAGTTGACCGGCGCCGCGCGGTGCCGCCCTCAACTCGCCCCCCGGAGACGGGTAACACATTGTAGAGCGACGCGATAACTTAGCTCATGGCGCAGGCGCGCCATGGGACCGTGCCGTTTTTCGCTCACGTCGTTGCTTGAATTGCTCGGCCCTCGCCCGCCGTTGAATCGGCAACCCGACATAGTTCTCGGCGAGCGCGGTTTGGAATGCCTGCGAGCTTGCCACCTGATTCAGTTGCGCGAATTGGAGCCGCTGTTGAAACGGATCGCGATCATCGTAGCGATGCAACATCGATGTCATCCACCACGAAAAATGCTCGGCCGCCCACACGCGTTCGAGGGCCATTGACGAGTATTGGTCCAGACCGTCGCGGCGCCCGGTCGCATAGTATTCGATCAATGCGTCAGAGAGGATCCGCACGTCGGCGACTGCAAGGTTGAGTCCCTTCGCGCCCGTCGGCGGCACGATGTGCGCGGCGTCGCCCGCGAGAAACAACGAACCGAATTGCATCGGCTCCACCACGAAGCTGCGCATTGCGATGATGCCCTTTTGGAAGATCGTTCCTTTCTTCAAAGCCCAGCCGTCCTGCGTTTCGAGCCTTGCCGCGAGCTCAGCCCAAACCCGTTCATCGGGCCAGTTGTCGATCGAATCGTCGGGATCGCATTGGAAGTACAGACGCTGCACATCACGCGAGCGCGTGCTGACGAGCGAAAATCCGCGCTCATGATGCGCGTAGATGAGCTCCGCTGCATAGGGCGGCGCGTTGACCAGGATACCGAACCACCCGAAGGGATACGCCCGCGCGAACTCGTGACGCGCTGTAGCGGGCACCGCCGGTCGGGACGCGCCGTGATGGCCGTCGCAACCGGCGATGAAATCACAGCGGAGCTCCTGACTGCGCCCGCCGTGCTCGAAGCGAACGAGCGGCTTCGCCGAGTCGAATTCAACGGGTGTGACGTTGCATACATCAAATAGGATGATTCCCTCGCGCGCCACACGCGCGTGGATCAGATCCTTGATGACCTCATGCTGGGCATACAGCATGATGGCGCGGCCATCGGTCAACTCGGACAACGCAATGCGATGACCTCGGCCGGCAAACCGAAGCTCGATGCCGTGATGCAAAGCGCCTTCCCTCAGCATCCGTTCGCCGACGCCCGTTTCGATCAGTAGATCTACCGTGCCTTGTTCCAGTACGCCGGCGCGCAACGTGGCCTCGACCTCGGCACGGCTCCTCGACTCGAGCACGACCGAGTCGATTCCCGAAAGGTGAAGCAGATGCGACAACAGCAAACCCGCCGGTCCCGCGCCGACGATGGCGACTTGCGTACGAGTCGGCGCGGAGGTGGCGGGTGTCATTCAATGTGCATCAATCATCGATGCCGCCGTCGGTACGGGCGCAGACGAAATTGGCCGCATCGTCCGTGCTTCCGCTGCCGGTGTAGAGGGCGAACTTCGGATACGGGCAAAGTGGACGCGTCTGCGTCCCGCCCGTGATCGGCTTCGATGCCAGAATCGTGTCCGGCGCCTGCCCGTTTTCTACCCATCTCACGACGGCGCCAAAGAGATCCTGCGCTTGCGGTCCATTGCCGCCGCCACAGTGACCGTTGCCGGGCGCCATGAACAACCGCGCGAACTGCTGCGTGCGTTTGTAACCGCCGCCCAATGCCTGCGTAACCGCGTCGTAGTAGTCGATCGTTCCCTCCGGCACGATCAATTGATCGGCGAAGCCGTGCCACATGACGACCTTGCCGCCGCGATCACGGAACGCGGAGAGATCGGGATTATCCGACGCCATGATCGGGCCGACCTCGTTGACAGTGTCCGTGAAGAACTGCAGAAAGTTGCTGTAGTCGAGAACGTGCCAATCCCAAGTGGGATCGAAGTAGACCCAATAGCGCGGTTGCGCAACCGCAATCGCGAACGGCGACGCGCCGCCCAAGCCGTTCAACGCCGTGCCACGCTCGTTCGGATACCACAGACGCCTGTTGCCTTTGCCGTTCAGGTTGCGCGTCGCGAAATCAGTCACCGGACAACTTGCATGGGGATGACCATTCGAGCAACTGACTGGACCTTTCCACATCAAGTCGATCGCCGATGCTTCGGTGGGCGTGAGGCAAGTCGGGTCGCTCGCGGTACACGTGCTCTTGGTGAGCGTCGAATCGGCCGCCGCGCTGTATTCGCACACGCGCGGATCGGTCAATACGCCGTCGACGACGCCGTCCAGCGTATCGCACGCCGCTATCGCCTTGCCCGTGGCGAGATTTTCTTTCGCGTTGAGCACGGACGCGACTCCACCGCCGATCGGTCCGCCGTTTTCGCGATACTGGACGACTTGATACCAGATCTGTCCCGCCTGAAAACGATCCCAGTGGATCGCGGGCGCGCCCGCCAGAATACCGTCGTAGTCGGCGGGAAAATCCTGCGCCATCCGCAGGCCCTGGCGCCCGCCGGTTGAACAGCCGTTCCAATACGAGTACACGGGCGATTGCCCGTAGTATGCCTGGACGAGCTCCTTGCCGAGGACTGCCATCAGGTGCTCGGATCGATTCGCGAAATCGACCTGAAGCGCGATGTCGGGTTGGCCTGGGTTGCTGGCGCCATTGCCCGTGCAGTTGTTGACGCAACCGAAGGTACCGCTGCCACCGACGTGGCCGGTGTCCGTGGTAGCGCCCGCATAACCGTCGTTGACCGCGCCGGTCGGCGCGGATACAGATCCTGCGTAGCCGCCTCCGCCCAACGACTGCCAGCGACCGTTCCAATTCGTCGGCAATCCGACCCAAATGTTGATCGCCTGTGGCACGAGCACTTTTACGAGGCAGTACGGTACCGACCCGGGCGCGGGCGTCGTGGACGGTGTCGCCGAAAGAATCGTGACCGGTGGTCCGTCACCGACGAGTGTCGTTGCTCCGATTCCTGCCATGTCGCACGTCTTGACAGGGGATACTGCAAATGCCTGCGTCGCGGCGAGCGCCGTCGTCGCGAGCGCCACACCAAGCGCCCCCAACTTCGCGCGGTGCGCGACGTTGCTATTCATTGCCATGATTCCTCCTTAGTGACTGCCGTCAACGGCTGGTTGAATATCCCCGGCAGGCGCAAGATCATTCGTCTTCCGCGCCATTGGATCAAGACGCGATCGCGAATAACTCTTATTTGACTTTCGAATACGATTCGTCCGATGCCCGCCTTGAACAGGGTCGATCTCAATCTTTTGCCGATCGCGTTGGCGCTCTACGACGAGCTGTCGGTGAGTCGCGCCGCGCAGACGCTCGGCATGAGTCAGCCGGCGGTCAGCATGGCGCTGCGCAAATTGCGGACGACGTTCAACGACCCGCTGTTCGTCCGGGCGCCGCGCGGCATCACGCCGACGCCGCGGGCTCACGCGCTGATCGCCGTTGCGCGACCGCTGGTAGCGGAGCTGCAGCAAGGATTGCTCGCGGAAGAGCATTTCAACCCGGGCGTCAGCACGCGGTCGTTCACATTCGCGCTCTCCGACGTCGGCGAGATGGTGTTCCTGCCGAAGATCCTCGAGCGGTTGCGCGCGCAAGCCCCGCGCGCGGGAATCCGCTCGGTGTCGATGCCGCCGCATCAAATCGCCGAAGGGTTGGAGAAAGGCGAGATCGACTTGACGATCGGCTATTTTCCCGATCTCACGCGACAGAGCTTTTTCCAGCAGCGGCTTTTCACGCACCACTTCGCCTGCCTGATGCGCGCGGGACACCCATTGCGAGCGAAGCGGCTGACCCTCGAGGCATTTCTCGCGATGGAGCACGCCGTCGTGCGCGCGGAAGGTCGAAGCCAGGAAATCTTCGAACGTTTTCTCGAGCGCAAGAAGATTTCGCGCAAGATCGTTTTGCTGACGCCGCACTTCCTGAGTTTGCCGGCGATCGTCGCCCGCTCCGACCTCATCACGACGGTACCGCATGCGCTGGCCGTCTATTTTGCTCGCTTGTCGCCGGAACTCGTCATCGCGCGTCCGCCGTTCGACATCGCCGGATTCGACCTGAAACAGCATTGGCATCGGAAGTTTCACAACGATTCGCGCAGTCAATGGCTGCGTCGCCAAGTGTCGCAATTGTTCAACGATGAGACCGACGAATGGAAAGCCGACTGGAAAGCGGCACCCCGCTCGGGGTCATCGGCTCGTTAATGCAATAACCTCGGAGGAAGGGAGTGTCCAATGCAGGCAAATCCGCATTTTCCACTGCGTGGATTCGAGAAGAATCGGATGGAAGCGCTGATCGACGGCATCTTCGCCGTCGCGCTGACGTTGCTGGTGCTCGACATCAAGCTTCCCGAAAACGTCTCCTATCCGACCAACCAGGCACTGTGGAATCGGCTCGTCGAGCTGGAACGACATTTCACGATTTACACGATCAGCTTCGTCGTGATCGGCATCTATTGGGTCGCGCATCACGTGCAGTTTCACTACGTGCGTTATACCGATCGCCGCTTGATATGGATCAACATGTTGTTTCTGCTGCTGATCAGCTTCCTCCCGTTTGCGACCGATCTGGTTGGCGATCACCAGGACTTGACGCTGCCTTGCGAGATCTACGGAGTGACGCTGCTGCTGTTGAGCGGGGTGAGCTATATTCATCTCCGTTATCTCTTCCGCCATCCTTATCTCGCGACCGCCGAGTTGAATTCGGTCGCGGTCAAATTGCTGCGACGGCGCATCGCGCTGTTCGCCATGGTGCCGTTATTCTCAATGGTGATCGCGCTCTACAACACGCGTGTCGCGCTGTTCGTGTATCTATTGATTCTGATCTCGCACTTCCTGCCCGGTCACATCGACGAATATCGGGCAACCCATGTGTTCGAGCCGTCGAAGGATCGGGAGACCCCCCCTTGACACCGATATCGCCGCCCGCGGCGACTGGTTTTTTCGCGCCCTTCGGCGTAGTCTCACGCCTTGCTGCTTCGACGACCAAGAACCGGACGCTCCGCCCGCAGTTTCCGCTGCATGGCGATCCGGCATTCCACTTAATGGAGATTCGCATGACCGCACGGTCGGAGCTTCGCGTTGTAATGACGTTCTTCGTTGGCGCTGCGCTTGCGTTGCTGGCGGGGGGCGCATTGGCCCAAAACGCCCAACAGGCGTGCGCCGGCGACATCAAGACCTACTGTGCGAGCGTCGCGCAAGGCGAAGGCCGCGTCGCGCAATGCCTGCGTTCGCACAAGGATCAGCTCTCGCCGGGTTGTCAGCGCGGCATGACGCAGGCGACGGCATTGATGAAGGAGGTCGTCCAGGCGTGCGAAGACGACTTGCATCGCTACTGCGCCGGTGCGGCGCCCGGCACGGCCAAGGAATGCCTCCGCACGAATTTTCGCGAGCTTTCCTTGGGCTGCAAAAGGGAATTGTTCGAAGCAAAAAAGGGCATGTGACCGCTTCGGATCTAAGGAGCGGATTTCTGATTCGTCTTTCAGGGAGTTGACTATGATTGGCTTTCACCAGCGCAGCCCCGTTCCGCTGCTCGCCCGCTCGCTGGCTGCAGCGTTCCTGTGCGCGAGCGCCGTCGCCGACGCACAACCGACGCCGGCGCAGCAAAACGCGATCCGCCAAAGTTGCCGTTCCGACTACATGGCGCATTGCTCCAGCGTGACACCCGGAGGCTCGGAGGCGCTCGCGTGTCTGCAGCAGCATGGCGCGCAGTTGTCCGGCCCGTGTCAACAAGCGCTTGCGGCGATCAAGAGCGCATCCGCTCCGAAAGCGGCACCCGCGCCGCAAGCGGCTTCGATGCAGGCGCCGATGCCCTCGAGCGCGCAGTCATGGCCGCACAC